>JANPBK010000184.1:0-13633 GCA_031430395.1 Cyclobacteriaceae bacterium | reverse complement strand
GTGTCTATTTTTCATCGGGAAGGCGAGTACCTGAAGGGGCTCGTACTTTATGTGGAATAGATGCTTAGCTGAGTTGGCGATTAAGATAAATGTTCATCAGTTTAAGACAGCGCTATTTACTTACCTTTGTTAAAGGCGCGTAGTAATATTTTCCATTGAAGTCTTATCTTTCTACCCTGAATGTTGAAACCGAGAGACCTACTCTTCACTAATTTTTCTTAAACATATGGCTCAAGACAAAACAAAATTACCCCGTGTTGCCTATTTCTGTATGGAATATGCCATGCACTCTGACTTTAAGATTTATGCAGGTGGGTTAGGGATTCTAGTCGGTGACTATTTGAAAGGAGCCAAAGACCATGGATATCCAATTGTGGGGATCGGTATTAAATGGAAGCAGGGCTATTCTGACCAACAGATAACGAAACAAGGGAAAGTACTGGATACTTATCCGATCTATAAATATGATTTCTTAAAAGATACAGGAGTCATCGTTTCAGTATCTATCCGCAATCGCGAAGTAAAATGCAAAGTGTGGCTAGATGATACCCATGGTAACGTACCCTTGTATTTATTAGACACAGACGTACCGGGAAACGAAGATAGCTGGATCACTGGACAACTTTACGGTTGGTTTGGAGAAGAGCGAATTGCTCAAGAAATGGTTTTGGGTCTAGGTGGAGTAAAGGCACTACGAGCACTTGGTATAAATATAGATGTGTATCATTTTAACGAA
Source organism: Cyclobacteriaceae bacterium (assembly GCA_031430395.1). Lineage (GTDB taxonomy): Bacteria > Bacteroidota > Bacteroidia > Cytophagales > Cyclobacteriaceae > ELB16-189. The sequence continues at coordinate 12,897 of JANPBK010000184.1, read as the reverse complement.
GGTCATGCGTTGTTTGCCGGGTTTGAATTGATACGTGAAAAACTAAAAGCGGGCAATTCATATGAGGAAGCATTTAAGAAGACACGCAACGAAATCGTGTTTACAACCCACACTCCGGTAGTACAAGGAAATGAATCTCATTATATTGATCGCCTACTTTATATGGGTGCCGATAATGAGAGCCTTTCCAAAAAACAACTGAAGCAATTGGGTGGTTCGCCATTCAATATGACAGTGGGTGCATTAAGGCTGTCACGTAATTCTAATGCAGTTGCACAATTGCATGCTGTTACAGCAAATAAAATGTGGGGCAAGGTAAAAGACCGATCAGAAATAGTAGGTATTACCAATGCGATTCACAAACCCACGTGGGTTGATAATCGAATGATAGAAGTCGCAGAAAAGGGAGGTGATTTATGGAATACACACCTTGTAAATAAAAGAAAACTACTTGATTTTGTAAAAGAGAGAACAGGTGTACAATTAAAAGAAGAATCGCTGCTCATTGGTTTTTCTAGAAGAGCTGTGCCTTATAAGCGAAGTGATTTCATATTCTCGGATCGACCAAAAATTGATTCATTGTTCAGAAGCGGTAAACTTCAAATTATTTTCTCAGGTAAATCACATCCGTTAGACGATCGTGGCAAAGAGATCGTGGAGAATATCGTAGCGCTCACGAAAGAATATCCCAACTCAGTAGTGTTTTTGGAAAATTATGACATGACCATTGGTTCAATGTTGGTTCGTGGTAGCGATGTGTGGCTCAATAATCCTCGCAGACCGCAGGAAGCGAGTGGAACATCAGGCATGAAAGCTGCAATGAACGGTGTATTGAACTTAAGCATTTTAGATGGTTGGTGGCCGGAGGCATGTCAGCATGGAGTGAATGGCTGGCAAATAGGAGATGGTTATGAAAATAAAAAAGAAGAAAAGTTAGATGCGCACGATCTAAAAGCCTTTTATAAAGTGTTGTTGAACGAAGTAGTTCCATGTTACTATAGCAATCGCACCAAATGGATTGAGATGATGAAGCAAAGTATTCTAAGTACCAAAGATCAATTTGCGGTTAAGCGTATGTTGGAGGAGTATTATGAAAAATTATATATCAGCAAGTAGCCTCATAGATGAATCCCATTAATATTGAAGAAAAATTCACGGCCATTAAGGAATATTGGCATCCCTATCTTATAGGAGAGCTGAATGACAACTATCTAAAGCTTGCCAAAGTGAAAGATGAATTTATATGGCATAAACATGACCACGAGGATGAGTTGTTCGTTATTTACAAGGGCACATTGATCATGGATTTTCGTGACAAAACGGTGGAGATAAAGACAGGCGAGATTCTGATTGTACCCAAAGGGGTGGAACATCGTCCACGAACAAACGGAGAAGATGTTTATGTGATGCTCGTTGAGCCAAAAGCGACAAAGCACACAGGAGAAATAATATCAGAAAAAACCGTAACGAAATTAGACTGGATTTAATTAAGTAACATAAAAAAAGAGCCAGCTAAAATCTAGCAGGTTCTTTTTCTCTGTAGAATTATTTAGCTAAACGTTTTTCCATTTAATACCGCAGCCAATCGCTTTGGTTTTTGTAAAAGGAACAGGCTTTCCGGCAATCATCGCGTCTACCACATCTTCGACATACTTCTTAGTAACAGCATCTGCATTCCTGGCATTGTCGTCAATAGCGCCTATATATGAAACTTTTAAATCTTTGGTTAAAATAAATACATGTGGAGTGTTGGTAGCTCCAAATGTTTTAGCCACCGATTGGGATTCGTCAGCGAGGTAAGGAAAATTATATCCCTTTTTTTTGGCCACTTTAACCATTTCCTCAAAAGAATCACCTTGAGATTTAGACGGATCGTTTGGATTGATGGCGATCACTTGGTATTCCAGAGGGGCGTACTTTTTATTCAACGCAATGATACGCTCACTATAAGCTTTAGAGTAGGGGCAGGTGTTACAATCAAAAATTACAATGAATCCTTTGGCACTTTTGAAATCGCCTAAGGAGACCATTTTGCCATCCACGTTTTTCAGTGTAAAGTCGGCAGCTATATCCCCTACTTCATAACCTTCTTTCACGGGACTTCCTGCCCAGAGCAGCGCAAATAGTATCATCAATAAAGAGCTTTTCATAATCTATCGTTAAGTTATTAGTTAGTTACTTTAATAATAAGTTTCTCAAGTTGGCCATCACCTAATTCACCTTGTATCAGTTCTCTTTTTCCGGTTTTAGTATTTATTATAAGCGTAGCAGGCAATGCACCAGACCACCGCTTATCAATCTTTTCAATCCATGAGTTCGGGTCACTTTCTGCTAAGATTAATACGCGCGACTGTAATTTCTTCCTCGCTACAAATTTATTGACTTTTTCAATATTTGGATCAAGGTCATAATCCATGCTAACTAAAATAACTTCGGCATTTTTATTTTCCTGATTCAATTTTTCAAAATACGGAAGTTCTTTAATGCAAGGCGCACACCAGGTAGCCCAAAAGTTAATGACGAGAATATGTTCAGAAGGACTTTGAATGATTTTTTCAAGACCTTTCAGCTTAATGAGTTCTGCTTTTTGAGCTGATAAGGACCAACTTATCAGAAGCAATAAAATGAAATAAATGGTTTTCAAAGGGCGCTCTTCAATAATTAGGAAATTGTGATCAGGTAGTTGAAGCAAATAAAAAGATAATTTGGTAATGTCATGTAAGTTCGATGAAAGGATTTTAGTAATTGGGTTAATTTCAATTAGTTGGAACTATCCAAAAGAAAGGCAAAATAGTATTCCACAAAATTTGATACTTATCCACATTATGCGACTGTTATGACTTAACTAGTTGAAAAAGAACTAATTATGTGCCTTTTCATTAATCAGTTCTTTGTGGACAACTAAAATTAGGTGATCACTGGTGTCTATTTGGCCTTTGATTTTCTAATAGCTTAACTTTCAATAATATAGAAAAGGTATTCCGAAAAACCGGACAAAATTAACGTTGATAGGAGATTGGTCTGCACTGATTTGAAAATCGAAAAACCCCTCTAAAATGATGCGCTTTTCTCAAATTAAAGAAACTTGCCTCTACTTTCCAGATTTGGAAAAAGCAAAAGAGTTTTATCATGGACTGCTGGATTTACCTGTGATCGACAATGTAAAGAACAAACACATTTTCTTTCGGGTTGGGACTTCTGTTCTATTATGCTTTAACCCTGATGATTCGCGTAATAAAAAAAGTCCGCCAGCTCACTTTGCAGAAGGCAAGATTCACTTTGCGCTGGAAGTAGAATCAAAAAATTATGAAAGTTTTAAAGAGGAGATTCAACAGAAAAAAATAGCCATCATTGATACTGTAATTTGGAAAAATGGCCAAGAATCTTTTTATTTTAATGACCCTATTGGAAATATAGTCGAGATTTTACCAATCGGAATTTGGGACTAGCAATGCTAAGCAAATTTTAATATTGGTATAAGAGATTCTGAGGCAGTCTGTTTCGTGTTCAGTTCAGGGTTGAAATGTTTTGTCATCCACTCACTATAATCTTGATGTTGAATACAGTCATTAAGGAGTGCATCATTTTTAAGTATTTTAATGATTTTTTTTTTATCGAAAGTCTGCCAGAATATGGCTTTCTGTATTTCTGTGAGCGATGAGATACGTACAAATTCAATCCCTTTGTAAATTTCAACGTTAGTTCTCATATGATTACTTTAGCCGTTCATATTTGTTTGACATCGATTGTAACCAAAAGTTTAACCGAGAATAAGATTCTTAAGCAATTTCCGCATACATAAGCGATCTTTTCGCTTATCATATGCATTAACTAAATTATGAAACACTTTACTGATTGCCTCTTTCTTATTCTTTTTGGGTTTATTTCATATTCCTGTGATCATAAAGTTGCTTCCAATGAGGGCGCCCCGCATTTGTATACAACGGCAGGATTCAAAGATTACTGGTATTCTGGGAAGGCTGAAATATCAACCTACCAGTTGGTTCAATCTCGTTACGGAGAACCCCGAAACGGGAAAGCTGTATTAATATTTGTAACGGAAGACTTTTCTATCAGGAAGGGCGTAAAGTTAGATGATCCAGATAGGGCAGGCAGCGACAAGGTGAGTGTGCTAAAAATGAATTTCACGAAGAATTTTATAACTGGCATCTACCCCTATTCGATGATGCTTTCTGTATTTACACCAATCAACAGGATTCAATTTCCGAATACATTGAAAGTAACTATGACTTCTCAAGAATGGTGTGGTCAAGTATTTACTCAAATGAATTGGAAGAAGAAGAAGTATGAGATACAATCGAATTCTTACTTTGAAGCAGAGGGGGATCTAAACACCCAATTGAAATCAACTTGGCTTGAGGACGAGATATGGAATTTAATCCGATTGGACCCGGATCAACTGCCCATTGGTGAGATTGAGTTGATACCCGGCATGTTTTTCTCAAGATTACTTCATCAGCGAATAGATATTCAGCAGGCTATCGTCACTCGAACTAAGGAGGATCATGTTATCAATTACATCCTTTCAGTGCCCAAACAAAGCCATACTCTTTCTATTCATTTCGATGCGAAGTTTCCGCATCAAATTTTTGGTTGGGAAGAAAGTTTCATGGAAAGAGGCCAACCGATGCAGACAAAGGCAACGCTTGATAAAACCCTTATTACGGATTACTGGACAAAGAATAAAAATGAATTTATAGACCTCAGAGATTCACTGGGTCTTTCCCATAAAAACTTTTAATATGCTTTCACTTCAACGATCAAAATTCTCTTTACCTACGGACTCTGTCTATCTTAATTGCGCCTATATGTCTCCTTTATTGAAAACAGTTGAAAGGGCGGGTATTGAGGGGATGAAGCGCAAGAGAAATCCATTCGCTATTTCGATTCAGGATTTTTTTAGTGATACGGAAAAAGTACGGGCAGAATTTGCAAAGCTGATAAATGTTTCTGAAAAGAATAGAATTGTAATCGTTCCTTCAGTATCATATGGTATGGCGAACGTGGTTGGTAATTTGAAAATGTCGAAAGGAGAAAATATTATCGTAGCCGTTGAACAATTTCCCAGCAATTATTACCCATGGCATAAATTTGCAATGGATAAACAGGTTCAGATTAGAGCAATTGCTCCTCCTACTAACTTGCAGGCAAGAGGAAAAAAATGGAACGAACGAATTTTGGAATCGATCGATGCTAAAACAAAATTGGTTGCATTGGGCCATGTGCATTGGGCAGATGGCACTCTTTTTCAATTAGCTGAAATTAGAAAGAGGACGAGAGAGGTTGGTGCTCTTTTAGTAATTGATGGTACTCAATCAGTTGGCGCTTTGCCATTTGATATTCAAAAGATTCAACCGGATGCGTTGGTGTGTGGTGGATATAAATGGTTGATGGGTCCGTATTCAATTGGCCTTGCCTACTATGGTGAATATTTTGATCAAGGCAAACCGGTAGAAGAAAACTGGATAAACCGACTACATAGTGAAAATTTTGCCAGCCTGGTAAATTATCAAAGCGAATATCAGCCGGGAGCCTTGCGCTTTGAGGTAGGTGAGCACAGTAATTTTATTTTGATCCCTATGTTGTTAGCAGCATTGAATCAAATCAATAAATGGAAACCTAAAAACATACAGGATTACTGTTCCAAAATATCATTGGATGCGATTAACCTACTACGTGAGCAAGAATTTTGGATTGAGGAAGAGAATAGTAGGGGACAACATTTATTTGGGATCCGCTTACCGGATCGAATAGATCGTGATAAACTGAAGCAGAGATTGCACAGAAATAAAATTTCAGTGTCTTTCCGCGGAGATGCCATTCGGGTTTCCCCGAATGTCTATAATAAAGAAATTGAATTATTAAAGCTCGCAAAAGTATTGATCGGCTAATAATTCATTTTGGTTTACACAATTTTTTCACAGGAATCAGTGGCTTAAATGGTTCTAGATTAGTCGATCCCAATAAATGCTTGAAAAGAAAGAAACAGGAAGGTCAGAAAATGTTTGGCTATTTTTGCGCAACTTAATATACGTATGAAGGATAAAGTGGTAATCATTACCGGAGGTTCTTCAGGCATTGGCAAAGCAATGGCTGAAGTTTTTGGAAGACATGGATCTAAAATAGTAATTACCGGAAGGAATTTACAAGATCTTAACCAAGCGGTAGCAGACTTAAAAGCTCAAGGAATTAGTGTACACGGATTCCAGGCGGATGTAAGTGTCGAGGATGACAACAGAAGAATGGCGGAGGAAACAATCAACGTATTTGGCCGAATCGACATTCTAATTAACAATGCCGGAATATCAATGCGCGCTTTATTTAATGAAGTGGATTTGAATGTCGTTAAAAAAGTGATGGACATTAATTTTTATGGTGTACTATATGCTACTAAATATTGCTTACCTGAAATTTTAAAAAGCAAAGGCTCAATCATTGGCATTTCCTCCATTGCCGGCTATAGAGGACTACCGGGAAGAACCGGATACTCGGCTTCTAAATTTGCGCTCAACGGATTTTTAGAAGTATTGCGAACGGAGATGTTAAAAAAGGACGTGCATGTGCTCACCGCTTGCCCGGGGTTTACCAGCTCTAATATTCGAAAACGCTCTCTTACGAAGGATGGCACTTCGCAAGGGGAATCACCCAGAGATGAAAACAATATGATGAGTTCGGAAGCATGCGCTCAACATATTTACAAAGCTACCGTGAAAAGAAAAAATATTTTAATTCTAACCGCTCAGGGAAAATTTACGGTCATGTTAAATAAGTTATGGCCCGGCCTTACAGACAAATTGGTTTATAAAGTAATGGCGAAGGAGGCCAATGCACCTATTTAACAATGGCCAAAGAACCTGATTCACCTTTTAAGTAAGATTAGGTTTTGCTAAGAAAGACCAATTTTGCATTATCTGCCTTGTTCAAATTTTTATAGAAGTCAACAAGTTCAGAGTAAGCAGATGCAGGGAACTCACCGGGTTTAATCTTTAACCTTCGCACGTACAACAGCTTCCCCTGGCTAAATGAAATAGAAGATTCGTATTCACCAAAACGACTTTCTATCTTCACTGCAGGTGGAACAAACTCAGGATATATTTCTTCAGGAATAAAATAGGTAATGCTATCCACATCTATATAGGAGCTTTTTAAAACAATTGGATTTTTTCTATTCTCATTTTTTGGAGGAAGACTGGTGGATCGATTCATTAAATTCGGTGTAATAAAGATTCTTTTCCCGCTAAGGGAAGCTAGCCTATTCAATGTAAGCTCAACGGTTACAATAGCTGTGGGGATTTTATCTTTAATATTTTTGAATGAAAAAGCACCTAATTCAAAACTTGGAATGTCAATATTTTCTTCAAGCCACTTGCGTTGTTCATCAGCTTGGCCTGCGATCCGAAAGTGGAGATACCCATTTTCGTACTGTAGTCCAGAGTAAGCAGTAGTTACTTTTGCCTTGGCATTTCCGTTTTTATCGATGGTCACTTCCGCTGTTTGTATTTGCGTATTCTGTTCTGTTTGCAGCTTAGGTGTCCGAACTAATTTACCGCCCTCTTCGGTGATGAGCAGCGCCCAGCGATCGCTCGTGAACTTACCTTGGTAACCAAACGGATTTGTCTGACTCGTACACTCCAGCCACAAGGTATCTTTTCCATTTGGCACGGAAACGATCACATGGTTGAATTGGTGACTGGGGAAGTCCTTTTTTACCTCTGCAGCATCCGACCCTGCATTGATAATCGTATAGTATGACTTGACGCCAATTTCTTTCAATAAAGCAACTGTATAGTTAGATAGGGCTTTGCAATCCCCGTAACCAACTTCGTCAACAGTTGTCGCAGCAAAAGGCTGAAGACCGCCTATACCCAATTGAATACTTACATAACGGGTTTTGTTTTGAACATATTCATAAACTAATTTCGTTTTGTCTTCAAGGGTTTTTGCACTACTGGTCAATTTTTTGATTTTTTGTTTGGTGGACTCGGGCAATGATCCTCTGTCTTTATTTAAGAGTAAATTCCATTTTCCATAATTCTCCCAAGAGTTCATCTCGCCTGCGTAACCATCATACTCAAACATGGTGGGAGCCGTCATGATCCGAGGCAGATCGCTCTCGCCACGAAATGCCTCAGCGGTAGTAGGCTTTAAATTATTTAAACGCCAAGTTATTGAATGAAGACCCGTTGGAAGAATTTCTTTTTCTGGTAGCGCGTCAAGATTAATTGTCTTGTAATGTGGTGCTAACGTTGGCGGAAAAACGAGTTGATAGGATGCATTTTGTGTAGACCTTTTTTGTCCAGCAAACACACTGCCTGGAATGAAATAAAGAAAACGATATTCAATTTCGTATTCAAACTCTACTGTATACGGATAAGTGGTTTGAGTTAAATCTGCCTCTTTGATTCGATCATCGCTAAACAGACTGAACCCATCAAAAGCTGCGCGGTCGTTAATCTCTGAATTCTTCAGTCGTTTGAGCTGCTTACCAGTGGCATCATACACATGTCCCTCGAATTGAAGAATCTTTGTCAATTTGTCGTAACCTAGATCTTGAGATGCATAGTTGTTTCCCTTCTCGTTTAATATTGTAACCACAAGATGCGCATAAAACACGCCCTTGTCCTTTGCCAAAATGGTGTACCTCATATGATCTTCACGAAGCACTACGTTCACATTTTCCATTAGCTCCAATGGTATATCTTTTACGGGATACATTTCATCTTTACCGACAACGGAAAGACCAATCAGTGATAGAACAACAAGAAAAAGTGTTTTCATTCTTTTATTTTTTCTTCAATACTATTTGCTCGGCTTGTTTGGCGACTACTTGTCCATAAAAATCTCGAAGAGCAAGATACTCTTCTTGGTTGAAAACCGATTTATTGAAACTGAGACTACTAGTGATGCTAATCATATTTCCTACTTGGGTTGCGTTGAATAGATATTTGCAACTGTTGCCCGGAAGCGCGACAATTTTATTTTTTGGAAGTTCGTCAACTTGATAATCTGTCGGTACAGTGATTTTTACCATGTACAGTTTATCGAAAGGGGAACCAAAATCCACCGGATATTCTCTCTTCTCAACTTTAAACGGATTCTCTAATTCGCGCTCTAAAACAAAAGGGCTAAAGTAAAGTGTATTACCGGCTATGGTGATATGCTCACTGATGGTAAGGCCATGCTTTTCTTTGAAAGGAAGCTGAATTTCCTTTGCGTTTTCGAAATTACTCTTTGCCAATTGCCAACTTTTAGTTCCGACAAATTCTTTAGTGTATTCAACTTCACCTTTTGCTAGAAACGATTTGCGTGCAGCTGAAGAGAAATAGCCGGTTGACTCCACATTTAGATTGCCATTCAGATCAGCAGTCTCGGTTAACTTCAAGTCTGCGCTAATAACCATTCGTGATTTATTTTGTGATTGTAAGTTAACCCATTGAGGCGATTCTCCGGAGACAGCAAGCCCCCTGCCATTTAAACATCGCTCAGGTAGCATTCCGATTGGCAATAGTTTTTCAGTAGCATCCAACAGAATGGTTTTCTCGCCGATTTTAATTGAACAGATTAGGTAGTTAAATTGGGTCGATACGGGTATGCTTTCACGAATAAACCCGTGATCTCTTGTGCTCACCAGAACAGGAGACACCTGTACTTCTGCTTTTTCAAGCATCGAGGCGAGTAGCAGGTTTATGTCTGCCGAATTCCCTTTCTTTTTTTCAAAAAGATCTTATAGATCGCTTGACAGATATCTTCTCTTATAGCCGTCCCAAACAAAATTTTGACGAACAAATTGAAAAACGGCTGCCGTCTTATCTTCTGGTGTAATCTTACCTGCCGTAATTTCCTCTACCTGTTTTTTTAGAAAATTGTTTCCCGTGATTTCCGGTTCGTAGCGTTTCCAATAAGAAGTATTGATATCTTCCCAACTGCCCATATAGTTCTTGATATTGCCATTTGGGAACCGGGTGGATGAAAGCTCAAAGTTAATTTTTGAAATGAAATCAATCTTTGATGTCATGTGTGGCTCTTCCTTGAAAGCAGGAACATCTTGCGCCACCCACCGGTTGCTGTTTTCTTGGTAGTCAATTTTATCTGTTTCATATGTTGTTTGTACACCGGAGAAACCACCACCACTGCGCTCTTTTGACGTGATCAAAACAGATTGAGGCTTTGATCCGCTCTCATTGATGCTTAGGGAGATGTATCCCTGCATGTACTTCTGATAGTTGTAGTATTCGGGAATATTTGCCCTATACTCGCTCCAAACGGTAGGAATTTCATCCTGAAACGCCCAATCCTGAAAGTTAAAAACGAAATCCGAAGTAACTTTGTATGAGAATTCGATAACGGAGCCCACTTTTACATTGGGCAGACTTATTTTTGTAAAGTTAAGGTTATCGTCATACTTCTCTTTAATGATCGCTTCATTCTTTGCCTTGCTCTCTAATATTTTTCCGTTTTCTAAATTGTAGGTTACTGCCTTTAATGAAGTAACTTTTTCATCAGCGGTTCCATCGTGGTACAGCGGAATGCTAAAGTCAGCCCATTTCAAACCATCCTTTGTTAGGATCTTGATTCGCCTTATGCGCTCGAAGAAAAGCTGAAGTCCATTTGTTTGATTGTACGATATCGTTGATTCACCATAATCTGCCAAGACAACTGCAGAAGCTGAAGAATCTTTGTCATAGACAGTCATCTTTATGTCTTCCATTGGTATATCACCAAATTTGATGGGCGCCTTTTGAGCAGCACCTACAAGAGAAAGCACAATACCGACAATAGTTAAAAATGTTTTCATATATGGTAGAACTGGGTTGTTCAAAAATCAACTAATTAAAATTGAAATGCAACGTGGTTTTCCACGTATTTTTATATTGCGCTTTTCTTTTTTCACAGCACGAGCCAATTTTTTGGCATATTTGATCTTCTCTATGGCCAAATCAAAAACTTCTTTCTTCTGTCAAAGCTGTGGTTACGAATCCGCCAAATGGTTGGGTAAGTGTCCCTCGTGCAATTCTTGGAATTCTTTTGTAGAAGAGATTGTAAACAAAGAGGAGGCTACGAAAAATGAATGGCGTCCTGAGCCGGGAAAGACCCGACAAGAGAAACCTAAAACACTAAGCGAAATAGAATCAACCAAGGAGATTAGAATTAGCTCATCTGACTTGGAATTAAACCGCGTATTGGGGGGAGGCATTGTATATGGTTCCTTGGTTTTAATCGGAGGCGAACCGGGCATAGGAAAATCAACGTTGATGCTACAAGTAGGATTGGCGCTAGATAAACTTCGAGTACTTTATGTATCAGGTGAAGAAAGCGACCAACAAATTAAAATGCGAGCAGAACGCTTGAGAGATCTGACGAAAACAGTAAACGAAAAATTCTTTGTCCTAACGGAAACAAATACGCGAAACATTTTTCAAGCTATCGAAACTATCCAGCCGCAGTTATTGATTATCGACTCCATTCAAACGTTGCATTCACATCAATTGGATTCTGTTGCTGGAAGTGTAGGCCAAGTAAGACAATGCGCTGCCGAGTTGATGAAGTTTGCAAAGGAAACCAACACACCAGTTTTTTTAGTCGGACATATTACGAAAGATGGCATGCTTGCAGGACCAAAAGTGTTGGAACACATGGTAGATACTGTTTTGCAATTTGAGGGAGATCGTCATTTGGCGTACCGCATTTTGCGCACCACGAAGAATCGATTCGGTTCCACTTCTGAAATTGGCATTTATGAAATGCTGGGCAATGGTTTGCGCGAAGTTTCGAATCCTTCCGAAATATTGATTTCGCAGAAAGACGGAAATCTAACAGGCGCCACAATTGGTGCAACCATTGAGGGCAATCGGCCTTTGTTAATTGAGATTCAATCACTCGTCAGCCCGGCATCTTATGGAACGCCACAACGCACACCTACAGGGTTTGATCAGAAAAGATTGAATATGCTATTGGCTGTTTTAGAAAAGCGCTGTGGGTTTCGCCTTGGAACCCAAGATGTGTTCTTAAATATGGCGGGTGGTATTAGCGTGGAGGATCCAGCGATCGATTTGGCCATTTGTATTTCAATTATCTCATCGATGGAAGAAATTCCCGTGTCTGATAAAATTTGCTTTGCTGCAGAGATTGGATTGGGTGGAGAGTTAAGAGCAGTAAATCGCATAGACCAGCGAATTTCAGAAGCAGAGAAGTTGGGCTTCGAGCAAATCTATATTTCTAAATACAGTCAGAAATCAATAGACGCAAAAAAATCAAAGATAGAGGTGAAGTCCTTTGGAAAATTGACGGAGGTATTTAAAGAACTTTTCGGAAGGCAATAGCATAGTTCAACGTTACTTTTACGAACGTTTGTGCCCGAAAGGTCATAGTTGACTTTTCGTTTTATAAATTATTATATCCGAATTTGCACGTATGAATGGAACCATCCTATCATAAGAGGAGGCTAAATCTATTACATTCGCCTATTGATGTATATGAAACCAAAAAACAGTTGGACATGAAAAACCGGATGAGCATTAGTTTCTATTTTTCTTTTTTCTTTTTCCTTGTTGCATTTATCTCTTGTACGAATACACCCATTCAACTTTTCAATGGGAAAGATCTTGCCGGATGGCATATCGATGTACCTGAAATGGACACTAATAGATCAGCAACTTCTCCATTCATTGTGCGCAATGGATTGTTGGTTAGTTTGGGTTCACCAGCCGGACACCTCATTACGGATTCCGCCTATCATAATTATACATTAAGCGCCCAGTATAGATTTGCCGGAAAGCCAGGAAACTGTGGAGTGTTGGTACATGCTTCAATACCAAGAGCATTGTACAAAATGTTTCCTCAATCTTTGGAAGTGCAAATGATGCATGAAAATGCAGG
>JANPBK010000183.1:0-3021 GCA_031430395.1 Cyclobacteriaceae bacterium | reverse complement strand
AAAGTAGCCATTGATAATTTATGACCACCCTTCATACCAATCGCTATCAATAGATAAATGGTGAGCGATTGATACAATGAGTCGGGAAATTTTAAATCACTCTTGACACGTGACGCAATGATTCCGAGCAGGAAGGCAAGGACCATCGGAGATAAGATACTGGTTAGCATGAATGGATTAGTTTAGTTAGGCTATTCAAAAAATTCAATTTCTCCGGAATTGAGATCGTACAGGGCTCCAATTATTTTGATGGACCCTTCTCGTACCCGTTTTGCCAATACAGGTTCCAACCCTTTCAATTGTTCTACTTGCATTGCTATATTTTCACGAATGGCAGCATCCAGCAAACTGACAGTTCCGTTTTTCTTAGCCTTTTCAACGGCAGGTTTAATAGCGTTGATTAACGTGACAATATGTCCCGGTACTTCCGGTAAGTTGACAGCCGCATTCACTGCACCACACTTGGTATGACCCAGCACAACGATTAATTTGGTTCCTAAAATTTCCTCTGCAAATTCAATACTACCCCACGATGCATAACTAGATACCTGACCTGCGGTACGAACGATAAACAGGTCGCCTAGCCCCTGATCAAAAACAATTTCGTTTGGCACTCTTGAATCAGAGCAACCAATGATAGTAGCAAAAGGATACTGGCCATCAGCCACTTCTTTGATTCGGGTGAAATCCTGGCGGGGTTTTGATGATTTGCCAGTAACAAAACGTTTATTTCCTTCTTTTAATCGAGCTAATGACTCCTCCGGAGAAATACGGACTTGCGTAAAAGCTACTGAACTTGTACAGCAAACCATGGTGATGATGCTTTGGAATAATTTGTTTTTGTGCATAGCCATCTATTTATGGGGCAAATTTGAAAATAGGAATTCATACTATTTTATTTATCTTTCTAATGAAACACATTAAATATATTTATGAATTATACTTTAAACCAACTCCAGATATTTCTGAAGATCACCCAAACGCAAAGCGTTACGAAGGCAGCAGAAGAATTACACTTGACGCAACCGGCAGTGTCTATCCAATTAAAGAATTTCCAGAACCAGTTTGATATTCCGTTAACTGAAGTGGTAGGCAGAAAAATTTACATCACTGATTTTGGTAAGGAGATCGCTGAGTCAGTAGAAAGTATTTTGAATCAGGTTCATACCATTAATCATAAAACATTGAGATACAAGGGTCAATTAGCCGGGAGATTAAAACTCTCTGTCGTGTCTACCGGGAAATATGTGATGCCATATTTTCTATCCGCATTTATTAAACAGCATTCAGGAATCGAATTACTAATGGACGTAACAAACAAAGTGCAGGTAGTGGAAAGCCTTGAAAATAACGAGGTTGATTTTTCTTTAGTTTCCATTCTTCCCGACCATCTTAACATAGAAAAGTTGGATCTGCTTCAGAATAAATTGTATCTGGTTGGAAATACCGAGCAGAAACATAAGAAGTCGACCTACACGAAAGACATATTTAAAGATCTGCCTCTTATTTATAGAGAGAAAGGCTCGGGAACACGACAAACGATGGAGACTTTTATTGAACGTAACAATATTCCAGTGATGAAAAAAATGGAGCTTACCTCGAATGAAGCTGTTAAGCAAGCGGTGCTGGCTGGCCTAGGGTATTCCATCATGCCATTGATAGGAATTAAGAATGAATTGCATGATGGAGAATTGCAAATAGTTCCTGTAAATGGACTACCCATAAAGACGGTGTGGCGTTTGGTTTGGTTAAAAGGTAAAAGACATTCTCCAGTGGCTGCTTCTTTTTTACATTATATAAAAAAGGAAAAAATAAATATTGTTCAAGATAAATTTGATTGGTATGAGCAATACCTATGAGAAACAATTCTTGTTTCCGGATTGTTTATAGCTATTTTATGCAAGCAGATTTTGCCTTTGCCATCGCGTTGGTCTTCTTACACTTGGTATAAAATGTTGTTATTACCAGAAACCACCATTTTGAAGAAATCATCCACAAATTATGAAAACGTGATTGTACAGCCGAATTTCCACAATTCCTCCCTACCTTTAGTCACGATGAAAACAACTAAGCAAAGCGCGCCAAAAAATAATTTACAACTGGATTTAAGTGAGCAAGATGTTTTGCATACGATAGAATTCGAGCCAACACAATTGCAACAGTTTGAGAAACTGACCAACCAAGAGCTAAATGATTTTAGATTTCTTCTTCCGTTTGGCGAGTATATGTTTGAGCTACCCGATACGAATTTTATCAAACAAGCGATCAAGGATAATGCGCTGAGAATCGAATACTACGACCCCTACGAAGATATCGTGGTCATTCGCAGCGGAGTAGGAGATGCCAACAGCACTAAATTAATTGAAGTAGATCCCTAAGTTTGAATTACCTCGTTGGTAGTAACTTCAGAAACCCGAAAGCAATTTGTTTCTTCTATTGCCTATACTAGTTAGTCAGACAGAAAACAATATTACCTTGCTGCTATTCTAGCTTTAAATATATAGCGATGGTAAAATTCATTGAATTGACAGTTTCCGATGAGGAGCAAACAAAAACTGAGTTGATTAATGTGGCGAACATTGGGCGTGTCTACCCCAGTCCACAAAATAGTATGAAGTGCATTGTCGAGTTAAACTACCAAAGCATCAACGATGCGCCAGTCTACATGGAAGTAGAAATGCCGTATGAAAAATTGCGTTTGAGTTTTTTGAATTGAAAAATTCGATTATCCCGATTCGAACTCGAGACCTGCTAATTAATTGAATGTCCATCAATGGAGTCAGTATTGGCTACGATGTAATTTATCAATGAATTAACGGGTGTTCAAACTACTATCAAGCAAGTACTGCTTAGCCTTTCATTTTTAACGCTAACCGCCATTCCACAATTCCATTCAGGGTCCTGAGGAGAATATAATGATTTTAAAAAATTAGGTTTATAATGTAAACTAATTTACATTTGATCCGTTAGACACAATTATGGAAACAAAAAATGACAATTTGAGCGCCCAGGAAAGCCTGA
>JANPBK010000182.1:0-5111 GCA_031430395.1 Cyclobacteriaceae bacterium | reverse complement strand
GATACCTGTTTCCTGAACCCTATTTTCAATAATCGCTTTTGCATCTTTGGCAATATCCAAATAAGACTTCAATAGAAGGTTAGGCAACTGCTCTGACGCCACATGAATACGATCTATGAACTGAGTTATTTCCATTAGCTATAGATACCTGAAATTCTAAATCCGGAAGCATTTTTACACTCATAACAATCGGCGTGTTCTGAAATATGCTCTGGCATCGTGAAATATGTTACCAAGTCCGCAACATTATTAATAAAATCCGCCCGCTGTTGACCGGCTATCTGTGCTAACACTTCTGCATTTTGTGAAGTATAAGGACTAATATCGGTATTCAACAAAATCTTTCCTAGCAGTAATTCCGTTGCCTTCATTCGAATTGTCTGCGCTAAGTCAGAAGCAGAAGGGTCGTTATCAAAATCATGACCGCCTTCGCACAATGTTTGATACATATTACAGATAAAGTCAACGTCCAAAGCAATGCCGAAACTTTTATCGGTCATAGAATCCCAATTAACTCTATCATCAATATTATTTCCTTGAACGCCTGCTACCATTGCCCATTGAGACCAGTTGTAACGGGCTTGCGTAACCTGAAACCACTGTTGAGGGTATGTCCATAGTGGAGTATTTCCACATCCACAATGTACCGGGGCATCTTTAGGCAAGTTGCTTTGATTGACGGCGAACAGCCAAAAATATTGAATTACTTTTCCGCGATCCCACATCGGCAATAATAACGGCTCTGATAAATCAGTCCATTTCGTTCTATTGGCCTGTGTCGTTACTGAAAATGCATTTAACTGTACAGGGTCGCTGTTGTCGTACAGTCCGATATTGAAAGTAGTAACTCCTGAAAACGTTGTGGCTATTCTTTTAACTCGCATGATCCCACCTCGAAGCGGTTTCATTACTTGCCTGAGTCCCGCCATCGTTTTATTTACTTGCAGCGTTTTTGAAAAAGAAGTGTCACCAATTGACCCGGACCAATTAGGCAATCTTAATTCTACATTCTTACTTAATGAAATGCCTTTCATGATTTCGCTTTTGGTAATCTTTATTGCCTCAGCGCGAGCCCATTTCATCATTTCAGAAAGCGATCCTGATTCGCAATCGTTGACTGCATCAAGTATGCGAAGATTCATTCCTTCGGCTTCATCTAAAAAAAATCCTGATATGCTTGTGTTTTCATCAATGGTAAAACACTCGCAATCATTCTGCGATAGTCCAATAATATTCTCCGGGAAACAACCTAAATCTATTGACATGGAAACTTAATTTTAGATTGACAAATATACAAAATATAAAAGGGGAGCTCATTACTCCCCTTTTATTTAGACAAATTGTACCATCAATTAAGAAGCTATTCCGCAAATGATCTTCAAAATGCCTGTCATCTGTGCATTGCACGGTAACGGATTTTGTAAAACATCCCAACGTAATGTTCCGGAATAATTGTGAGTAAAATCGTCATCTTCGCACTCAATTGTATGTGTTATGTCCAAGAAAGCACCCGGAATTTCCTGAATAGGAACGGAGAACATCCAGATTTGATCTTTCTGTATAGGAGTTGAACCAAAACGGTGCTTAGTAACTATCGCATATGCGCTACGGTTGACAAGCAGCATTCCCTTTGTTCCTAAAATAGCGTCCACATTCCAAAGATCATTGTACATCTTTACAGAAGACATCTTACGGACATTGGCATTTCCATTTTGAGAATTTTGTGATTCCATTTCATACCTCCAACGATCTTTGTTGAGCATGTGACCTGAAATTACAAAAGGAGAATTCATTTGATTCATTTGCGCCATTTCAACAATGTCGCCCATCAAATCAGCGCTTACACGCGAGGGTGCTACATAGCTGTCACCGCCTACATTAACATCAAACGGATCGGCCTCATATTGATTGTAGCCTTTGAATAAAAGCATTTTTGTAAATGCTAGTTTTGCCCATTGCTCAAGCATTCTCTTTTTCATTTTCAAAAGAGCACGTGCTACAACCTCCTCATGTGAGTAAATTGAGGTGCGGAATACTTTCTCCGGAATACTGAAACCATCTTTGAAACATTCTGTAATTGCATAATCTTTGCAATCAGATTCGATATTCTCTCCTCCTACATCACAAATATCGGTGCAGTCAGTTTGTTCATGCTCACCGCAATCGGTAAGCCAAACAACTTTTACCGTCCTGTCTTTATCCGGATCAGTTAAATCCGGGAAAGTAGCAGTTTGGTTTTCATACATTGCATGGAGAACATCTATCTTAGGAGCTGCATCGTCTACATTCGTAGCCATTGAGTCCTTCCATATTTTCTCCATTGTTATTTGCACCGTCATTAATTCGGCGCATTCAAAATTACCTACTGGTTTTGACATTTTAGTTTACGTTATTTAGTTACTGCTGCGCCGTGGCTGCGGTATAGTCTGCCAGATATTCTTCTTGTGCCTTCGTTTTATCTTCCGGCGTTAATGCAGAAGAACGAATTTTCTGAATATCTGTAATGTAACCTTGCTTGTCCGTCGCAACTTTTGGAACAACGGAAACGTATTTCTTGCCGCCTGCGCCTCCCGCGCCGTTTTCATTCTTTGGTGGATTAGCGGAATTTTTTGCCCTACTTGCTTCAATTGGCCATGTTTTTGAGATACGATCAGTAATAACAGTTGAAAAATCAACTGCATTTTTATGTTCGTTCACCAAAGGTTTGCCATCTTTGTCAAGGGGAATTAATGCATCGCTGTCCTTCAATTTCTGAAACTTCAAATCACTTTTGATAGCGGTCATGAAAAGATTGATCTGCGTATTGTACGCATCTTTGTTCTTTTCTTTATCCGGCAACACCGCACCGGAGTCCTCAATCATTTGCATGATTTGTTTTTCGGCAGAAGAAATGATTTCCTTCTGTTCAAATGCCGATCTTTCTTTAGTTAACGCATCTTCTGCATTAGTTTTTGCCTCTGCAAGCTGTTTGTTGAATTCGACTTCCCTATCAATCCACTGTTTAGAAGATTTGATTTTTGTTTCGTCAATTTCACCATCTTTACTAACAGATTTCTTCGCTTCTGCTTCTGCTAAGTCAACTAATTCCAGACCTACCTTGTCCGTTTGAAGGTTGAAAGCCTTTTTAATTGCGTCCTCAAACATTTTTCGTTCCTCTCTTTTCACGGTCGAGGCCTTGTCAGAAAGCGAACTAGATAATTCCGACGCGTGATCATCGGTGATTTTCTTCATTCGCTTCTTGTCAGTTTCAATAATTGTTTGAGAGGCTTCATCCTTCGGAGTTCCATCTTCGTTAAATAACGAGATAACCGTACTGCCATCCATGCCGAATATTTTAGCAATGGATTCCAAAAATTTTTTTAATTTGTCGTTCATAGTGATGATTGTGATTAATGATTGTGGAAGCGGGTGAAAGATTCGAACTTCCGACTTATGGATTATGAGTCCATCGCTCTAGCCATCTGAGCTAACCCGCAATGTTTTTAGAATCCCGGAGCGTCAGGTTTTCCGCTCCCGTCTTTTGGCATCTGTCGATTAATTTGCCTAGGAGCTGATGAAACAGATTTTAGTATTTCAGGAACGCTACTTTCTGCTGACTCCTGTTCGTCAAGTGGCGATGAGTCGTCTGTATCAATTACCTTGAAAAGACTTTGATACGTTCGGCGTGGATCTGATTCAAGTGGTTTTCTCATTGACTCCCACTCCTCGGAAGTGTATCGTTGCCGTTGTCCTGTTTTTTTGTTTTGTACTGTCATCGGAATATTATTTTACTGTGAAAATTATTTTTTACCAAAATTTGCCCTTTTCTGCGGCTCGTCAGGTTTACCCTTTGCTGTCCGATCTTTTACATCTTCGAGTTGGTCAACTTTTTTCTGAAATTGGTTGACAGTATTATCGGGATTGACCTTCAAAGATTCATTGCCATTAGCGTCCGATGATTCTCTGCGTTGCTTAGCTCGCTCTTTTTCCAGAGCTGAATCTATTCTACGCTGTACCTCTTCTTCGGAAACTCCTTTACCTTGTGGCCTAACAGATTTAAGAATGTCCGGCACATTTGAATCATTACTCATTTCAGAAATATCAGAACCGGTTACTTCACCGCTAACGGGCTTCCATCCTGATCTGCTGCCGTCTTTATTCATTTTTAATTTTAAAAATGATTTGCGATCAAAATGCGTTTTCCGTCCGTCGCTATGTTCGCAATAAATAATTGATTTGTTTTGTAGTGCCATGAGAATTTATTTTTATTGGTGCAATGTACTAAATTTATAATTTACCTTGCAAATCAGGCCTTCTTTTTATTGCTTCTGCATTTGAAATAAAAGAAGGGTGATGCCTGCAACTTTCAGATAGCCCCATCCACCTGCCCATGTTGATAAGCGGATCGTAACCGATAACAACGCCGGTCTTTTTTTCTTCTTTCGTTTTTGGCAAATCAGGATCGTTTTTCCACTCTTGTGCCTCTTCGATTGTAAAGACCTGACCATTCTTTTTTGTACAGAAAGGTCTTGAATCGTTGATAACCCCACCGGCATAGATAAATGCCTTTAGCCCTAGCTCTGTTGCAAAAGTTTTCGACATTGCATTGTCATACTGTTGATAAACATCGTAGATCGTTGCATTGAATCGTTTAACTATTTGTCCGTTGGCTGATTTGGTTCCTTTAATGTAATTTTTTAACGTTGCGAGCATATCCTTTTTAGAAATTTGCTTTGTCACCCCTTCTAAAATCTTTTCTCTTACCGTTGTCCGAAGGCCTGTATCTCTGATAAATGAATCTAAGTAACCTCGTGGAATCAATTGACCATTAGGTTTTAATCCTAAACGAAACATCATTAATTCTTTTACATCGGTCGCAACACCGCGAAACTTTGCCAGGTCCCCGGACATTGTTTCATGGTATTTAATACTAAAATCGGTAATGTCGTTTATTTCAGTTGCAAACTTTTTAATGAACTTTTTTAGGTCGCTGTTTTGAAATGCTTCAAAGATCAAATCTATTGCCTCAGATACTTTTATATTCTCATCATTGAAAGTAATTATTCCTTTGTCAATAAGAAATTGGTCAATGAACTTATCAACTATCGATTCATATAAGGCGTTCTGTAAAC
>JANPBK010000181.1:0-2177 GCA_031430395.1 Cyclobacteriaceae bacterium | reverse complement strand
ATGCAGGGAATGGAACACCGCATTGGAGGATTAGAAAAAGAAGATGGTAGTGGTGTCGTTAGTCACGATCCGATGAATCATCAGAAGATGGTAGAACTGCGCCAGAAAAAAGTGGATGGAATCGCCAATGATATTCCGGATTTGGAATTGATGGGTGAACCAAAAGGAGACCTGTTACTCTTGAGTTGGGGAAGTACCTACGGAGCTGCAAAAAATGCCTATGATGATTTAAGATCACAAGGGCATAAGCTATCATTTGGTCATTTACGTTATCTAAATCCTTTCCCAAAAAATTTAGGAGATGTATTGCATCGCTTTGATCGAGTGGTAATTCCGGAATTGAATTTAGGACAATTGAAAAATTTGATTCAGGCAAAGTACTTGAAACGAGTAACTGGCATTAATAAGGTGCAAGGGAAACCTTTCAAAGCCATTGAGTTGGAAGAGAAAATCTCGGTCTTGCTTAGCATGACCAACATTAAAAAGTGGCCGTCCAAAAAATCAAATTTAGATATTCCGGTTGACCTCTAAACGCTACAACGATGAATACGATTATCGATGATCTAGTCAACAAACCTCACAGTGGGGAAAGTCATTACTCAGCCAAGGATTTTAAACCCGATGTAGATGTACGTTGGTGTGCAGGTTGTGGCGCCATCTCCGTGCTCTCCCCGGCACAACGTCTCATGCCAGAGTTAGGCATACCGAAAGAGAAGATTGTTTTTATTTCGGGCATTGGTTGTTCAGGACGTTTTCCCTACTACATGGATACATATGGTTTTCATGGTATTCATGGTAGAGCCCTTCCAATTGCAAGTGGATTAAAAATTGCTCGACCTGATTTAAGTGTATGGGTAGTGACGGGCGATGGGGATAACATGAGCATTGGAGGAAATCATTTTATTCACGCCTGTCGCAGAAATGTAGATATGAATGTGCTGATGTTTAACAACGAAGTATACAGTCTTACCAAAGGACAATACTCCCCTACCTCACATCGTGGACAAATTACAAAGTCCTCACCGCTCGGTGCGTTGGATGATCCATTTAATCCGGTAGCATTAGCACTAGGCGCCAGTGCCACATTTGTTGCGCGCGGCCATGACAAAGACCGGCAACAACTACAAAACTTATTATTGCAAGCACATCAGCACAAAGGATTTTCTTTTGTAGAAATATATACCAACTGCCGTATTTTCAACGATGGTGCTTTTGATTTATATACCAATGCAGAAACACGCGAGGAACATTCGGTGTGGTTGGAACATGGAAAGCCAATGGTATTTGGTAAACAAAAAAACAAAGGCATCAAGTTGGATGGCTTTCGCCCAACCGTGATTGAACTAACCGAAGGTGGCAATAGTATCAATGATGTATTGGTTCATGACGAGAAAGATTCCACACTTGCTTTTATCCTGGCCAATATGACCTACGCTGAGAACTTGCCTAGACCGATGGGCGTTTTACAAAGTCTTACAGATCGAAGCTCTTATGAAGACCGGGTAGTTGAACAAATTCAACATGAAGTAGAGACGAAAGGAATTGGAAATCTGGAGAGTCTATTATTAGGACCTAGTCATTGGGAGATATAAGTAAACTCATTTGATAAGTCCAAAGATTTTAACTGACAAAAATCACCTTTTTCGATAAGCAAGATCATATCACCTTCCGTGCGGAGTGGGTTACTTTAACAAATCAAAGAGACAGTATTCAAACTGACTCAGCGATAATTACCTATGGAAAGTTACCAGTTGCTCACCTTCTTTATTACAGCGGTCATTTTGGTGGGAGGTGCTATCCTCTTTGCCTACTACGCTGCACCACAAACTCCCACCAAAGTAAAATCGGAACCCTACGAATGCGGTATTCCCACGGAAGGGCCTACCTGGATACAGTTTCACGTTGGTTATTATTTGTTTGCTATCATCTATCTCATATTCGATGTAGAAACAGTCTTCATCTATCCTTGGGCTGTTGTGATGCGCGAAGTAGGCCTCAATGCATTTATTGAAATTTTAATCTTCTTCACGGTTCTGGGTTTGGGCTTGCTCTATGCCTGGAAGAAAAAAGCACTGACATGGGAGTAGACATTAAATCCATACCCTACGAAGACTTCAACGACAACGAAACGTTGGAGGAACTCAGAAGATCTCGCAGCCCAGTCATCGTTTCAACCC
>JANPBK010000180.1:0-3431 GCA_031430395.1 Cyclobacteriaceae bacterium | reverse complement strand
TTTGGACATGGTATTGCTGCGCCAACTATTCACGGTAAAATAAAATCAACGCAAGATATTTTGGGAGACCAATTGGAGTGGTTAATCCCATCGGGTTTCGCTTAAAGTTCTTCAGTAGTCTCCACTATTTTTGCGAGGGATTTCTAGGTTTCCAAGGTGAAAATCCTCCGCCTAAACCAATTATCTTCTCTTCTTCTTTTTAGGACTCTTTCGCTTGCTCTTGTTATAGCTCGGCTTTCTTTTCTTCGCGTAGGTAGGCTTTCTCGAAGATGACTTTTGACCCATCGAGAGTTTCTTCGTGTTTTGGTAGCGATTATTAGGTGAGAAAGCGGCTACCCGCTTTTGAGCTTTTTGCAATTGCTTGGGTGAATGTCCTCCGGGAGTCTTTTTTACATTTGATGTGTTCAATGTTTTTCTACGGTAAGAAACAGATTGCTTATAATCTTGTCTGAATTTCTTCTGATAATTTTGATCGTTGAAATCATAGCGAAGAGTAAACTCATTAGAAGTGCCCACCGCGCTTCCGACTGGGCTTGAGATCATTTCATTGGAGTAGCCCACCAATAAATATTTGTTTAGCCTGTAGGCGAGCGTAAAATTCAACACGTTGCCGGCACGGGTAGCCGCGCCAGCCGTAATTTTATTATTGTAGGTATAATACAAGCCTACATCATACGTATCATTCGTTTCTGAAAATTTGCGGAAAGCAAAATAGGGCTCTAACATATCTTCCCCACCGCGGATGGGAATCATGCCTTGTGCGAAGCCGGTGTAATAATTAGAGAGCGTTCTTTTATCAATGGGTTCCAGCCAAGCGGTGGCTAGGCGGTTGGCGGCCATACCTACTTTCAAAAAACGATTCTGGTACATCATACCAAAAGAAAAATCCGGTTTACCGTTAGAGTTCGCATATCTCTGATAGATCAAATCGCTGGCGATGTATGGGTCTTGTGCAGCATTGAAATTGAAACGCAGCTGATTAAACTCTGCGCCCACGCCCATCGACAGTGTACTGAATTTGTTGAATTGGAGGTGATAAGCAAATGCGGCCGCATAGTACGTGTTCTTCAAAATAGAAACTTCCTCCTGATACACATTGACACCTGCCCCAAAGCGGTGGTTGGCGAACGGAGTGTGAGCACTGATAAAATAATTTTTAGGCGCATCGGAAACACCTGAATAATTGGTGCGATACGAAGCGGTGATAGACCCAAAGGTGTTGCCTGCCAACGCAGGGTTGTACATGAACGAGTTGGTCAGCTTCTGGCTGAACAAGGGAATATCTTGTGCATAAGAGGCAAGGCCACTGACGGATACGCTTAAGATTAGTAGAAGTCTCCTCATGCAGCTTTTTCCTTATTTCAACACGGTAATCATTTGTTTGATACTCTTCGCCACGCCACGATCAGTGTACTTTACAATGCACACATAATTACCGATGGCTAACTTAGAAAAATCTATATCCTGCCCGGTGCCTGCAGGTTGTACATAATTTTTAAAGCCGGTCCATGTTTTAAAGGGCACACCCCAGCGGTCCATAATAGTTACTTCATTATCCGTGAAGGCATCGAGGCCCTCGATGACCAGCACGTCATTGACGGTATCATTATCAGGAGTGATGAGTTTATGAACTTTTACGGTGACCACATCAATTTTTCCTAAGCCATACGTTTTGCCTGTGACGGAAACAGAGGTGCCGCTGGTGAAGAAAGCACCATTCACAGAGCCTCCTAAATCTTTTTCGGTGCCGGTTATATTTTTTTCCAGCACGGTGGCATCCCCATCACCCACAAAAAACTGATCGGTCTTGTTAGCACTTAAAGAAATGTTTGTATTGCCTGAGAAGGGAGTAGTTACACCAACGGTGAGTTCCCAATAGTGATCTTTAAAAATATCTTTGATGATGCCGCCTGCTGTAAAACCTGGATCACCGGTAATCACTTCAAAGCCCAAAGGAATAGCGGCATCTGCGGCAGCTATAGATTCCAATCGTATTGGCAAATACGCTCCTGTTGCAGTGCCTGTGCCCACAGGAAAAGTACGTGGCCCCGATCCCAAAATGAAGAGGCGTCCGTTGACATAAGAGTTATCATTTCCCACTAAATCTTTGCTGCCGAGGTAAACTAATTTCCCGGGTATGGCGGCTAATTTATCCACAAATATTTTTCCATCTATGAATGTGAGGTCATTTAAGATTCCCCATTCACCAATCATTGCAAAAGTAGCACGACTGTCGATGGTGAGGTTGTTTAATAAAAGGGGTGAGCCTGTACTATTTGTTAATCCTTGAGCAGTAGTGCCGGAGGCGGCCAGGAGGAGGTTTACATTTTTTAAATCTGTTTTGGTACTTTGGATGGTAATGCCCGAAGCCGTAGCGAGCGAAGTTCCTGTGGAGGCTGTAACCAGCGAATTGCTTGAAATAACCATTTGCCCACAGGCCAGCGAGGCGATGGAAGCAAATAGTACGGTGACAGGTAGTTTCATCGGTGGAAGGTATTAATTTCTTGTAAAATGGCCAACGTTTCTTTTTAAGTCTCGCATTTATATTATCAATTCTTTGCCTAAAAGGGTTTTTCTACCCTAATCTACCCCTCGACTTCGCGTTTTTTTTAGAAAACCAAAAGTTGAGCTATGCTTTGGAGTTCTTTGCTTGCCCCTCTGGCAAAGAAGCAAAACTCCCCATCTTCTCTATCCCCGCCAGCTACCATCGGTAACAATGGAGTGATATTTCTTTTACATTTTTTTCCTGAGGGTTTTTCGAGCCCCCGATTTTCAGTATTGTCAGGTCTTGCGACCTCATTACATTTTCTTTCTCATTTCGCCAAGTGGACAGACCTGATGGTACATTTAATGACGTTTCTGTTGCACGTCATTGCGAGCACCGAGCGAGAGGTTTGTGTGTGGAGCGAAGCAATCTCGTTTATTGAAACTCATACTTCGAATAGGGGATTGCTTCACTCCACTTCGCATTCCATCGCGGGTGTTCGCAATGACGGCAAGGTTATGTGGGGATTGCTTCACGCCACATTGCATTCCATCGCAGGTACTCGCGATGACAGTTTCATTCTACGTCATTGCGAGCACCGAGCGAGAGGTTTGTGTGTGGAGCGAAGCAATCTCGTTTATTGAAACTCATACTTCGAATAGGGGATTGCTTCACTCCAATTCGCTTTCCATCGCAGTTGTTCGCAATGACGGTAAGTTTAAGAGGAGATTGCTTCGCGCCATTTCACTTGCCAACGCAGGTACTCGCGATGACGGTTTTGTTAAAGGACAAAAAAAACCGCCAGGCGGAAGACCTGACGGCTTACTTCAATAAAGAATTCTCGCTTAATTTTTCTTCCTCGCCTCTGCGCCTACGATCCTCATCACTTCCTCCATTTGCTTTTTCAAGGCTGCTATTTCGGTGTCTTGTTTTTCTTTCATAGAAG
>JANPBK010000179.1:0-18399 GCA_031430395.1 Cyclobacteriaceae bacterium | reverse complement strand
TGCATGCCTGGTATCGCCCACAAACGACCTAATGTCTCCGGATTACGGAGATAAGGTTTGAAAGTGGAAGGGTCAGATGCAAACCTAGGCGCAATGTCTGGCAACTTGTCTACATCTGGAATGCGCCAAGGTTCGGAGGCTTGCCCAATGTAGCCATCTGTAAGCAACATCACCGGTGTCATGTATTTTAAAGCGATGCGTGCCGCTTCCAAGGTCATGTTAAAACAATCTGCGGAACTAGCCGCAGCAAGTACAGGCATAGGGGCTTCGCCATGTCGGCCATACATCGCTTGCATTAAATCACTTTGTTCTGTTTTTGTTGGTAAGCCTGTAGATGGACCAGCCCGTTGAACATCGACAATAATCAATGGTAACTCAGTCATGATAGCTAAGCCCATAGCTTCCGTTTTTAAAGAAAGCCCTGGGCCACTCGTAGTTGTTACCGCTAGGCTTCCACCAAAGGCAGCACCGATTGCACTCGTGATAGCAGCAATTTCATCTTCCGCTTGCAAGTGTTTAACACCATACTGTTTGTAGCCCGAAATAGCATGCAAAATATCTGTAGCTGGAGTAATCGGGTAGGAACCTAAAAATAGTGGTAGATGCGCCTTCGTTGCAGCGACTACCAGCCCTAGTGCCACGGCCTGATTTCCCGTGATGCTTCGATATTTTCCCGGAGGCAATTTTGATTTATCGACTACATACTGTTTTCTAAAATCAGGATTCTTCTCAGCAAAATTCCAACCACCTTGCAATGCATGTACATTGGCCAAAATCACATCTTCTTTGCCTTTAAACTTTTTATTGATCCAAGATACAGTAGGATCTAGCGGTCTATTAAATAACCAGTAGGTGATTCCTAAGGCAAAAATGTTTCTTGTTTTTTGAATAAGCTTGGAGGGAAGCTCTAATTCGATGAAAGCCTTCTTCAATTCCTTACTCATATCAATGGCAAACACATGGTACTTTGTGAGTCCCTCATCTTCTAATGGATTACGAGCATAACCTGCAAGTTTTAGATTACGATCATCAAAACCTTCGCTGTTCACGATCACAATACCACCCTCCCTTACCTGAGCCAAATTTACTTTTAGACTGGCTGCATTCATCGCCACTAGTACATCTACAAAGTCACCTGATGTAGTGATGTGCTTACTGCCAAAATGGACTTGAAAAGCACTCACACCATAAAGTGTGCCTTCCGGAGCGCGGATTTCTGATGGATAATCCGGAAAGGTATTTACTTCATTTCCGGCAAACCCGGATGTATCTGAAAATTGAGTTCCAATCAACTGCATACCATCCCCGCTATCCCCGGCAAAACGGATGGTAACTTCCTCTAAAAGCTCAATCAATTTGTCCATGGTCTTATTGTTAATTACATAGTAAGACTACTGAAAACATCATTTCTATAAAATGATATATGTCATGATTGATGATGATAATAATATAAGGAGATAGTAGTCATTCAGATGTAAGTATAATCCAAACGCTTATGTTTGACCAATATCTTTAATGTTGAAATGCTTCCCTTTTACTCCATTTCCACTAGCTGCAATGCTTTCGCTAATCGTTGTTGTAACTCCATTGGCACAGGGGCAAAATCTGAAAAGTGTTGTGTAAACCGAGCCTTACCTTGAGACAAGGAGCGCAACGATGTAGAGTAGCGATTCAATTCCGCCACTGGCGTTTTGGCTTTAATCACTTGATAATTCCCTTGCGCATCGATTCCCATGATAAGTGATCTCCTCGTTTGCAAATCGGCTAAGACTTCACCCATGATCTCGGAAGGCACCAATACTTCTAATTCATCTACGGGCTCAAGCAATTGTGGTTCTGCTTTTAGAAATGCTTCTTTGAACGCCATCATACCTGCAATCTTAAATGAAATATCGTTTGAATCTACAGGATGCATTTTGCCGTCATGTACCAATACACGCACATCACGTACATATGAACCTGAAATAGGTCCTACTTCCATCTTTTCCATCACTCCTTTTAATATCGAAGGAATAAACCTACTGTCTATTACCCCCCCGGTAATACAATTGTAGAAAACTAATTGCCCACCCCATGGTAAGTCAATTACTTCTTTACCTCGAATGGTAAACTCTTCCGGTTCAGGCATGCCAGGATAATACGGCTCAACTTTTAGGTGGACCTCACCAAATTGGCCGGCACCGCCTGATTGTTTTTTATGTCGATACATGGTGCTGGATGGCTTCCGAATAGTTTCCCGATAGGAGATACGTGGCGCTACAAAATCAGCGTGCAATCCATACACATTGTCTAAATACCATTTGCATACTTGCAAATGCAATTCACCTTGACCAGAAACTATTAGTTGTTTTAATTCAGTAGAATATTGAACCAATAATGTTGGATCCTCAAGGTGTATTTTATGTAATACTTCTCCAATTTTCTCATCATCTTGTTTACTTAGTGCAATCACAGCAGTACGAATGCGTGGTTCGGGAAAAATAATAGGCTGAACAGTTACTTTAAATCCTTTAGTGTGCAATGTTTGATTCGTGTACGAATCCTTTAATTTTAACGTAGCTCCAATATCACCTGCTGATAGTTTTTCGACTGGGTTACGTGTCTTGCCATCCATGATAAAGAGCTGGTGAAACCGTTCTACTGAACCTGTCTGACTGTTGATTAATTCTGAAGTAGCTGTTACTTCACCTGATATAACTTTGAAGAACGAAAGTTTGCCCAGATTAGGTTCAAGGTGAGTTTTGAAAATAAAAAGTACTGCCTGTTTTTTAGGGTCACAGGCAATGTCTATTCCGTCATCGCTAAGTTCTGGTTTTGCTTCGCGAGGGCTGGGTGCAACATTATCTATAAAGCCCATCATGCGGCCACTGCCCATATTTTTTTTAGCCGACATCACAAACACCGGAAATACATCCTTACGAATCATGCCTATCTTTAAACCCTGTCTCATCTCATCCTCGTCAAGAGTGCCTTTTTCAAAATATTTTTC
The DNA here is from genome assembly GCA_031430395.1 of Cyclobacteriaceae bacterium. Taxonomy (GTDB): domain Bacteria; phylum Bacteroidota; class Bacteroidia; order Cytophagales; family Cyclobacteriaceae; genus ELB16-189. Next base: position 15,410 of record JANPBK010000179.1, on the reverse strand, counting down.
CATTAGCTTCTCATCATTTTCTGCAGCTTTTTCGACTAAAACATTGTGTAAACGCGCTGCTTTTTCTTGTTCGGAAATGGGTATCGGTAACTTCTCTGGTTTACCCCCTTCGATAGGGAATTTATACAACACCATTTTCAATAAATCAACAATGGAGTTGAATCCTTCGCCCTGATTGATAGGGTATTGCATTTGAGTGACCACGCTGCCAAACCGTTGTTGTAGAGAGTAGAGTGTTTGGTCAAAATCCGATTTGGGATGATCCACTTGATTGATGGCAAAGATCACTGGTTTTTTAAACTGGCTTACATAATTCCAAATTAATTCTGTTCCGACTTCAACACCATGCTGTGCGTTAATCACCATCACGCAGATATCCGCCACACGCATAGAGGAAATCATTTCGCCAACAAAATCATCAAAGCCGGGGGTATCAATAATGTTGATTTTATAATCACGCCATTCGGTATGCATACAAGTCGCAAAAACAGAGTTACCTCGTTCGTGTTCAATTTCATGATAATCGCTGATTGTATTTTTTCCTTCGATTGTTCCTCTTCGATGGATGATGCCTGCTTCAAAGAGCATGTCTTCTGCCAACAAAGTTTTTCCTGACTTGGGAGCACCAAGTAAAACAATGTTTTTAATGTGTTTTTCATCGAATTCTTTCATAGTGAGTAGGGTTACAGGTTAAACTAAAACATCAAAGCAACACCATGGGCAAATGCGAATGCGTTGCCATTTTAAATGTACAAAATATCTCTAAAGCATTACTTTTTTTATCCAAGATCAAAACAACTCATTTCCAAAAAAATGTTTTTTGTTTTTAATTTAACTGATTGATGTCATGTTTTGGTTTAACCATACAGTAGAGAGGGAACTAACGAAATATATGGAGTTTGCTTATTTCTGCATGATAGAATTACTTGTTAGCTACTGATTGGGGAAAATCAGGTATCCACAACAGATTATTAGCCATGTTTTCGTGATTACTAATTTGTGTAGATTTACATTCAAGTCAAATAACTTTCTATTGAAAAATTCATCTGCTATTCTATCTTTATTAATATTTGGTTTCTGCTTTTGCCTTTGTTCGTGCGAACGTACTACCGAAACTCAATTAGACTCCTCCTTTGGGTTCATTCAAAAGAGGATACTGACCCCAAGTTGTGCTATTTCAGGCTGTCATGCTTCAGCAGCTGATAACTCATTTCCCCAGCACCACCTGATCTTAGAAAATAAAGTATCCTACGCAAATCTTATTAACGTTGTACCTACTAATGTTAATGCTCTCCAAGATAAATTACTTCTTGTTAAGCCCTTCCATGCTGAAGAGAGTTTAATCTTTCATAAACTGCATCGGGCCGATCACCATGCTAAGAATTATGGAAATCCAATGCCTTTAGGATTAGAATTGTTATCAGAAGGTCAAGTTGAATTTGTGCGCAGGTGGATTGAAGCGGGAGCTCCGGAGAAAGGAAATGTGGCTGATGCGTCTCTATTAAATGACACGTCACCACAGGCAGAGAATTTTGAACCATTAGCGCCACCGGCAATTGGAAAAGGCATACAGCTTGTACTGCCAGACTTTACTATTGCGCCTAACTTTGAGCGAGAATTTTTTGTCTATAAAAAACTTGGCAATACAGAGTCCATTTTTGTAAACAGATTTGAAATAAAAATGAGACAGAACAGTCATCATTTTATTCTATATGATATTGATCCATCTATGCCCGAAATATTCAGGCCTGCGCCTGACCTCGTGAGGGATATACGAAGACCAGACGGCACTCTTAACTTTGGAAATATGTTAGTAATGTCTTACCATGTTTTTATGATGGGGACACAAACGCCTTACTTGGATTATCAATTTCCCGAAGGAGTTGCGATGACTTTCCCAGCAGGCGCCATGGCCGATTTTAATTCTCATTACGTAAATAAGCAATCAAAAGAAATTATCGGTGAAGTATATGTAAACTTGCATACCGTTGCTCCAGCAAATGTAATTAGGGTAGCCAAATCATTAAATCTCGCCAATCAAAATCTTAATCTGCTCGCCAATGAGAAAACTACAGCTACGAAGTCCTTTCAATTTGATAAAAGCATCACAATTCTATCATTGACATCCCACACACATAAACTAGGTGAAAAATTTGTAATAAAAATTAGTGGGGGGTCTCGCAATGGAGAAATCGTGTATACCAATCTCGACTGGCATCACCCTACTTTCACCACCTATTCTCCACCGATTGTATTAAATCCAGGTGAAGGACTTGTTTCTGAAATCATCTATAATAATACAACTGCAAAGAATGTAAAATTCGGTTTGACGAGTGAAGATGAAATGGGTATTATTTTTGGATATTTTTACGAACAATAGAAGCCTGATGCACTGATTCCAACTGGGGAATTTACGCGATACTGATTGAATTTATATACATCATAATTCCTGACAAAAGCGTTAATCGGCTAACGTATAACTTACCCAATTGTGCTTCTACGAACAAATGCTCCTACTGAATTTCCAGTTAAACTCATTTGTATTACAAATCAAAACGGGAACAATGTCCCCCACCATTCAGGAGTGAATTGAGATTTCGTAGTAACCTTATCAGTTTAAATTAGGGTGTATGTAACGAATTGGAGCAAAGTATACACAATCTTCCTTCCATGATCAATGACCTCTATCATCAGAAGAAAAGTATCTTGTATTAGCCACTAGATATATATTATATAATGCAAAATATCTATGTAATGGGCCGCTATTTTTGAACCCATTTTCTTACCTATACGTTACTCAAAATGTAATCTATATCACACTGACATAGATTGCCGAGAAGATTCTGAAAACATCAGAACAGAAATATAAAATCATTTTATATGAACACTACATCTAAAATATTGACGGGAGTATTAGTAGGGGCAACTGCAGGAATTATTGCCGGCATTTTAATGGCTCCAGACAGTGGGAAACATACACGGGAAAAAATTGCAGGTAAAATGAACGGTCTGAAGAATTTGATGGTTGATTCATTGGACGATGTTAAATCAGCTTATAATAGTGAATTAGAATCTCTGATGAATCACGGTAAAACCGGAATTGATTCAATGAAAAATGCATTGAAAGTTTAATTGTTGCTCCTTAGTTAATTAACTAGTGGCTGATTACTTCATCAGCCATTTTTTTTGTCAAATTAATCTGTGCAAATCGTAGCTGATTCAACTTTAATTTTAGATGTTCCAAATGCGAATATTTTTGTCAGAGTTCGTAAATTACCAAAGTGAAATTAAATTTGTAACTCTGTTTAGTAGCACTTCTTTAAACAATGTACGTTTCAATCTCGTTTTAGGGTAAAAAAGCATAACATTAAGATAGCAATTAATCTCTAACTTGCTTACTTAAGACCATAGACCTACTTAATATTCACTACATATGTGTTATGATAAGGAATACCTTGCACGCAAAGCTTACAATTATGCAAAAAGGTATGCTCAAGATCCTGCTGAGATTGAGGACTTGAAAGAGCAGTTGAGCATCTTTCAACCTACTTATTATGTGAGTGGATTTTCGCATCCAACAGCTCCAGTGATTACAAATGAAGAGCCTGGCAGAATTCAAGGGTTTACTTGGGGACTTATTCCATTTTGGGTTAAAGAAAATGTTTCTGCTGTAAAACTTTCTAATCAATGTCTAAATGCACGCGGAGAAACAATTTTTGAAAAACCTGCTTTTCGGGAAAGCGCTAAAAGTAAACGCTGTTTGATTACCTGTATAGATGGCTATTTTGAATACTATCATCATCAAAATAAAATCTATCCATTTTTTATTCGATTGAAAAGTCAGGAGGCGATGACTTTTGCAGGTTTGTGGTCGAGGTGGGAGAATAGGGAAGAGGGCATAGTGAGATATACTTACTCTATTGTAACTACAAAAGCTAACACGTTAATTTCTAAAATTCATAACAATCCTAATCGTGAAAATGGAGACTCACGCATGCCTGTTATTTTACCTCAAGAATTGGAGCGCCAATGGTTACAACCGATCAATGATAAAGCCGATAAAGAAATCATTGAAAATTTAATTCAACCTTATCAAGCTGATTTAATGGAAGCATACCCAGTAGGGCAATTGAAAGGTAAGAATGGTGTTGGAAATAAGGAACAGGCAACAGAGAAAATGGATTATTCGGAATTGGATCTAGTATTGTAAGAGATTTAATGAACAAGGATAGTAACAAGTAACTATCCATAAGCGATGCCATTGCGAATAGCTGATGCGTTATGTGTTTCTGTTCCTCCGTTAAATCTATCGAATTTTAGCTTCTTAGATAATGATGTCCTGCCAATTATGAGCTGATAATTTTCTTACTGAATTCATAAAGATGACGTAAATCATATTTATTCGACATTGGCTCTTCTAATTTTAGTATTGCATTTAAGTAGTTTGACTAGTTGATCAGATATCAATTAAAGTAATACCTGATCGATTTTTGTTGGAACTAAATTATACTTACGGATCATACTAATATCTGATAAATGATTTCTGATTTATTCATCAATCTGATCTTAGCTCTCGTTTTTGGAGCTAGCATTGGTCTCGAACGGGAAAGCAGCAAGCAGGGTGAGTCACGTGCAGGGAGCGTTGGGGGCATTCGTACCTTTTCGTTGATTTCCTTGACAGGCGCACTAGCTGGTATTTTAGTAGTACACAATTATTTATCGTTAGCTATTTTAGTCGCGAGTGGCTTTATAATATTATTGATTTCAAATTACATTTCTGAATCTTTCGTAACTCATGATTTTGGCATTACGAGCGAGCTATCCGCTTTCGTCACGTTTATCATTGGCCTATTCGTAACAATCAATATCATTCCGCTTCAAATAACGGTGGCGATTTTGGTGATCTTGGTTTTTGTCATGGCCTTAAAATCCAGAACCACCCAATTAGTGGCGGGTGTTTCCAGACAAGAGGTACAATCGTTTATTAGTTATGCAATTATTGCGTTGGTTGCTTTGCCAGTTTTGCCTGACTACGCTTATAAGCTTAAAGATATTCCAGTGTTGCATGAGATATTACAAGGCTTAAAATTAGAGGTGGGAAAATTTGATAATTTAGATTTGATTAACCCTAGAAAGATTTGGATAGTGGTCGTCTTAATAACAGGAATAGATGTCTTTGGATATATTCTGGGCCGCCTGGTAGGTACCAAAAGTGGTTTCGCACTTACCAGTTTTATGGCAGGCTTTGTCTCATCTACATCAGCAACCCAGTCATTGGCCCAAAGAAGTAAGAATACTAAATTTGTAAATCATCTTGTAGGTGCAGCCGTATTGGCAAACCTGGCTAGCTTTTTACAAATATTTCTTTTGATTGGGCCGCTCAATCCCAATTGGCTAGCCCAGATCGCGCCAAGCATATTTTTCATGATATTAACGGCAGGCTTAATTTCTTTCTTCTTCTTCAAGAAAAAAGAACCCAAAGAAAAGGAAGATGACCAACCTAAAAAAGATGCTCAAATATTTTCCCTACTCCCCGCACTGAAATTTGCGGGACTACTTATTGTTATTAAAGTTGTTACTAAGATTTGCTTAATCGAATTTGGACAATCAGGTTTTATCATCAGTTCGATCATCGCATCCTTCGCGGGGATCGATGCCATCATTGTAAATCTGGCGGACATGGCAGGACATACAATTACATTCAAATTCGCCTTTGAAACTTTTTTGATAATTAATGCAACTAATTTGCTCAGTAAGTCTGTGTATTCCTATTTGCAGGGTAACAATCAATTTGCATTAAAATTTCTGTTGTCTGTGCTCACGATCGCTGCGGTCAGCACGTTATGGCTATTCTTCGTATAAATCTGTGTAACTGCCATGGATGTTGTGGATTTGAATAAAGGAATCTAGCTGCATCGCATAAATAGGTAACCAAACTATTTATTTTTATTTTAATGGTCACCGATTGATAGGATTCTTGATGAATTAACAATCGAAATAATGACCTTGTTGTGAATGTATCATGATTATATAAATTTTAAATTTCATTTATTAGCTAAATATTTTGTTCCTTTAAACCTTTCAACCAACGCCAACATATGTGGGTAATTCTTGAGTTTATTGTAGTCGCCTTTATCGTTTTAATTTCCATTACCGAATTCTTTTATCCACTACTTACCGGCAAGCCTTTATTTGGCTCTTTTCGAAAGAATTCCTCTATGGATGCTAAGAATGTTGATCCTTCTTTAGAGGAAAAGCTTGCTGAAGCCAAGGAAAAAATTAAAGAAGTAAAGGATATTCAGGATGAAGTGAATAATCATTACAAATCAGCCGAACAACTTAAAGAAGAGGCTGACAAACTTTTAAAAAAATAAACCTATTAACTACTTAAATGATATGGAAATTCCCATGCAAAATTTGAAAGCTGCGTTTAGCACCAGAAGAATCATCTTATTGGCAGCAGGCTTCTTTTTTTTAATCTTTATTATCTTCTCCGGAAAGATTATAGAGAATGTTGATAACTCTCAAATAGTAATCATCCAAAGCGTCTTTACCGGTAAAATTACTATATACACAACTCCAGGTCCGGTATTACAGGCATTTGGTCGTGCAACTGCTTATAAAAAATCTAATCAATTTTGGTTTAGTAAAAAGAAGGATGAAGGTCATGCCGATGATCAATCAATTAAAATTCGATTTAATGATGGGGGACATGGGCAGATTTCGGGATCTGTACGTTGGTATATGCCAGCAGATGATAAAGCTATTTTAAAACTTCATACAGATTTTGGTTCACAAGATGCTGTAGAACAGCAACTGGTGCGACAGGTTGTTACCAAATCAGTCTATATGACGGGTCCATTGATGTCATCAAAAGAATCTTCTGCTGAAAAGAGAAATGACCTGCTTTCCTATATAGAAGATCAATCAATTAATGGAGTATATCGAACTAAGCAGGAAGACGTTAAAGTTCATGATGATTTGATGAACACAGATAAAACGATTACTGTAGTTAAGATTGTGCAGGATAAAAATGCTATGCCTATGCGTCAGGAAATTTCTGCTGTGAAAGTTTATGGCGTTAGTTTACAGGGCCTCGCATTAAATTCAATTGATTACGATTCGGAAGTTGAAAATCAGATAAAAGTACAGCAACAAGCTTATATGCAAGTGCAGACCGCTATTGCTAACTCTAAAAAGGCAGAGCAGGATGCAATCACAACCGAATTACAGGGTAAAGCTGCTGCCGCCAAAGCTAAATGGGAGCAGGAAGTAATTAAGGCGCAAGCGATCACACAGGCACAACAAGAAAAGGAAGTTGCGGCACTTGAAGCACAAACTGCGTTGTTGGCAGCACAGCGTGTTAAAACAGACGCAGATGCAAAGGCTTATGCCAACACACGTCTCGTGACTGCAGGACTAACCCCACAGGAGAGAGCACAGTTTGATAAAGACACTAAAATTGGCGTGGCTGAAGCGCTGTCTAAAATAGTCCTTCCCAGTACGTATATGAATGGAGGCGGTAACAAAGAAGCGTCCTTGTTAGAAAGTATTTTGGGTGTAAAATTGCTGAATACAGACAAAATAAAGTAGAATGATAACATCTAACTAGTAGTGATAATCTCTGTTGCTCGAATATTTATTGATTCGAAATTACATGATGCCATTAAATGATGAATCAATCGGATATGCTGAAGACATAACAAAAAGCGTTTTACAATTCGTATGGATTGTATAAAATCCATTACTTCAGTTCATCCGCGTTGACCCTTCAATCGATGATAAATTGAATGTATACATTGGTCAGTTATTATAGTTTCGCTAAATTACTAGCTATAAATGACGCTATTACTTATTGAGTCCATGAGCGTCATATTTCAGCTGGTTGCAATAAATCGCAACAAGTAAATTATTGCCGAATCAAATTAAGTCAGTTCAAATCATTACCATATGTCCTTTTCATATTCCCGCTAAATTAAATTCTTACATTGTATGTGTTATTACCGATGAAGTATTTTTGTAAGTGGTATCTAAAATTGATTGGCTGGAAAATTGGAAGCCGGCTTGACCCTGCCATCAAGCAATGCGTTTTAGTAGCGGCCCCTCATACAAGTAATTATGATTACCCCATCGCCTTAGCTACTCTTTATGCATGTGGTATTCGTGTGCAATTTTTAGCAAAGGATAGTCTTTTTAAATTTCCATTAGGGATACTCATGAAAGCTTCGGGAGGTATACCTGTTGACCGTTCGAAACATCATAACATGGTTGATTCAATGATAAGAATGTTTCAGGAAAAGAAAGAACTCATACTCATGATTCCTGCTGAAGGAACCCGCAGCTATGTGAAAGAATGGAAATCAGGATTTTATCATACTGCGTTAGGTGCTAAAGTTCCAATTGTTTTAGGCTATCTCGATTATGGAAAAAAGATAGCTGGCTTTGGCGACTTATTTTATCCAACAGGTGAGTACCAAAAAGACCTTCTTGAAATACAAAAGTTCTATCGTCAGTTTACAGCTAAATATCCTGAACAATCAAGTCTCCGATAATGCCGCTGCTAACACTGATAAGTCAAAAGCTTCAGTTGCTGCAATGTATTAGCTAATTTATCTATCGTTGTCATAAAAAGGAGATGAACTGTTTTGATACATTTTTAGATCATTAAACAGTGATATGAAATTAGAGTATTCAAAAATGACTATTTTAGGCAAGCCAGTGGATGATCAAACGCGATGTATACATTACCATTCAATAAATGATATCATTGCCATTAAATTTAAATGTTGCGAAAAGTACTATCCCTGTTATTCCTGTCATGAAGAAACTGCGGACCACGAAGCACAACGCTGGCCAAAGAACCAATGGGATGTAAAAGCAATCTTATGCGGCAACTGCAAAAGCGAACTAAGTATCTCAGAGTACATGAATTCAAATAACCAATGTCCACAATGTCAGGCCTCATTTAATCCCAATTGCAAGAATCATTACGAACTCTATTTCCAAATGTCTTAAGTGAAGTTATATTCAACTTGAATCTTAGGTCTATTTACTGGATGACGTTTATGATTTCAAAAAATTATACAAAACATTATGCCCAACAGGAGGCATCGTTTCACTTAAACGTAAGGTAATCATGATGATAAAATTCTTACTGAATCAATGAAAACACTTACTTTTGTTACAACCCACTTCGACTAATGGCTGCGGACGCATCACTCTATCTTAAAAATCTCTGGTATCTCGCCTTTCATAGCTCTTTCTTAAAAAAAGGAAAACTTGTGGGCAAAGAAATGTTAGGTGAGAAAATTGTAATTGGCCGAGATGCAAATGGTAAGCCGTTTGCTTTACGTGATAACTGTCCTCATCGAGGTGTTCCTCTCTCGGCAGGTTGGTTCGAGGATAATACTATTCAATGTTGCTATCACGGCTGGAAATTTAATACGGAAGGTGTTTGCACGGGTATACCTGCCATGCCACCCGATGGCACGTTTGATCCTTCAAAGATTAAAGTTTTCCAATATCCGATCGCTGAAATGAATGGTACTATCTGGATCTACATACCAGATAAAAAGTTACCTCAAACTATACCGAATGAACCCCCACCTAATTTAATTTTGAATTCCAATCAAAATTTTAAACATGTAGAAACAGTAATCATGCCCGCTGACATTGATCATTCTGTCATCGGACTAATTGATCCGGCTCACGTGACGTTTGTACACCAATCATGGTATTGGCGGTCCGCTAAAAAGCTGAAGTTAAAAGAGAAGAAGTTTGAGCCTACAGCGAAAGGATTTAAGATGGTGCGTCATGCTCCTTCTGCTAACTCGAAAGGCTATGGAATATTAAAAGGAGGGACGAGCACAGAAATCACTTTTGAAATTCCGGGGATTCGCACGGAACATATTTTGATAGGAGAGAAGCATCAAGTCGTATCGATCACGGTTCTCACACCGTTGAATGAAAAGCAAACGGAATTGACGCATATCTTCTATACTGACATCGCGTTAGCCAATTTTTTATGGTTGCCATTGAAGCGTTTAGGCAAGCAATTTATTGGACAAGATTTAGGAGTCTTCAATCATCTGAATGAAGGATTACAATCAAAACCAACCTTATCATTGATAGGAGAACCTGATTTGCAGGCGCGATGGTATTATGAGATCAAGCGGCTTTGGGCGCTATCACAGCAAAACAATGAACCATTTGTCAATCCGGTAAAGGCACAGACACTTCATTGGGTAACCTAGAAGTGCTACCGTATACAAATCACTTACAGATTGAATCCATTGCTTTTTTATCAATCTTCACTTTCAGTTGTTGAGCTTGAAGTAAATCCTGACAAGCTTCTTTGATGTTACCCATTTTGTGCTTGGTTAAAGCTCTATTGTAGAATGCCAAACCATATTCCGGATAATACTGAATGGCAATGGAATAATCTTCTATAGCTTCTTTCAGTCGATTTAGTTTAACTAAGAGATTACCGTGGTTTAACCACGCTCGTTCGTAATCACCTTTAATCTTGATCGCTTGTGAGTAGTCATTCATTGCTCCAACAAAATCTTTGAGCTTCTCCTTAACGATTCCTCTGTTTAACCAGCTATCTGGTTCGTTTGGTTCTTTTAAGATAACTTCATTGTAATCGGAAAGAGCTCCATTCCAATTACCGGATTTCATTCTTAAATAAGCTCGTTCTTCATAGGAATAGGGAAGCCGCGGGTTTTTCTCGATAGCTTCAGTTAACATCTTCTCCGATTCATTGGTATTACCTTTATGACCGAATAGTAAGGCTAAATTGTGAGTAGCTAGTGAGTTGGCAGTATCAATGGTTAGAGCTTTATTAAAGTCACTAATAGCCCCTAAAGTGTCTCGTGAGTATTGCCTTACTATTCCACGGCTAATCCATGCATCCGGCCAATTCGGACTTGTTTTAATAGCTGAATCCAGATAACTAATCGAACGGGTATAGTTCATCATTTTCCAATCTATTAATCCAAGGTAATTTAGATATCTCGCCTTCATATTTCCTTGTGAAGTGAAGATACTGTTTGTCCTTCCGGCTTGATCCACCTGATAAAAAACAGTATTCGTTTCGCCTGCTGGCATTTTAAGTAGTGTTATAAAATCCTCTCTTGCCACAGCCCACTGACTGTAATTGTACCTAAGTATAGCTCTTGAAAAGCGAGCCTCCATGTTTTCTTGCTTTGATTCCAGGAAAATATTGTAATCCGTTAGTGCCCCTTTTGGATCGCCTAATATCTCTTTGACCATGGCTCTGCCATAGTAGGCGTCCCAATAATACGAATCCAGGCGCAGGCATTCGTTATAGTGCGCTAAGGCAGTTTTATACGCCCGATTTTGAAGCGCTTTTTCAGCCAACCCAAATAGCTCTAGAGGAAGCAGTTTCTTCTTTTCTACTTTTTGTGCGATTCCAGAATGGCATCCGCAGGATAATGCGAATAGGAGACAAGCTATACTGATTTTTCTGTTCACAATGCTAGTTCGATTCGTCTTCAGTAATTTTAATGTAATTCATTAGCGCAGGCCCAACTATTTTGAGAATTTCTTGTTTAATTCAATATGGAAGCTACAAAAAAACCAAAGACTAAAAAATCAACCACCGAGACTAGAACAGTTACTCTCAAAAAGGCCTATAGAGACTATGTTCTGACAGAAGGAAAGCGGCCAGCTTCTGTTTATAAGTTCGCCAAAGAAAACGGTCTATCCGAAGTTGAATTCTACAAACACTTTGCCTCATTTATGGCATTGGAAAAAGCAATCTGGAATGAATACATCCTGTCTGTCAGGAGCAGGATGGAATCAGATGAAACATATCCTCAATTCACCTCACGAGAAAAAATACTGACATTCTATTTTTCCTTAGTGGAATTGCTCAAGTCAGAAAGGAGTTTCGTAGTGCACCAATTGCATGAATTAAAAAATCCGGCAAATACGCCTGTATTTTTGCGGGATTTTAAACAGAGTTTTGAAGAATGGATTAGCGGGGTACTGAATGAAGGCAAAGGAACAGGAGAAATTGCTAAACGACCTTTTTTAGACAATCGATACGATAGCCTTTTTTGGTTACATCTTCAGTTTATTCTTCAGTTCTGGAGCAAAGATGACAGCGCTGATTTTGAGAAGACAGATGCTGCCATCGAAAAATCTGTGACTCTTGCATTTGACTTAATTGGAAAGGGAGCCTTGGACAATGCGATTGATTTTGGCAAATTTTTATTTCAGAATAGAAAGAGTTAATCCATTGAAATGATCAACCAAACGTTCTAACGCTTCTACCTCATACCTTCATGTCTATACAAAAAGAGCAAACCAGTATACCTACTTCAAAAGTTCAACGAGCCTCAAAATTTATTTCTACAGGTGCAAAAATTGGAACTAATTATCTAAAGCATTATGGAAAAAAATTAGTGAATCCTCAGCTTAGTAAAGATGAGCTTCATGAAAATAATGCAACTGATATCTATAACTCTTTAAGCCAGCTAAAGGGCAGTGCGCTTAAAGTAGCACAGATGTTGAGCATGGACAAAAATCTTTTGCCCACCGCTTATCAAAATCAGTTTGCAATGGCACAATACAGCGCTCCTCCGTTGTCTTTTCCGCTCGTAGTAAGAACATTTGAGAAATACTTTGGTAAACGTCCTAATGAAATTTTCGACACCTTTAATCACTCCGCATCGAATGCGGCTTCAATAGGTCAAGTGCACCGCGCAACCTTGAAAGGAAAAAGTCTTGCGATTAAAATTCAATATCCGGGAGTAGGAGATAGTGTGAAAAGTGATTTGGCCATGGTCAAACCGATCGCCCTAAGGATGTTTAAGTTAAATCCTTCAGAGTATGAGGAATTTATAGGGGAGGTTCAGTCACGACTGTTGGAAGAAGCTGACTATGATTTGGAATTAGAACGATCGATGGACTTGTCTATCAAGTGTAAAGATATTCCTAACCTGGTATTTCCAATTTATTACCCCGAATTTTCAGCTGCAAAGATTCTAACAATGGATTGGTTAGAAGGTCAGCCATTGGGAGAGTTTATCAAAAACGGAAAATTGACGCATGCAGAATCTCAACGGTTAGGCCAAGCCATGTGGGATTTTTATCATTATCAAATGCATACACTTAAATCGCTGCATGCAGATCCACATCCGGGTAATTTTATCATTACCCCTGATAGAAAATTAGGGGTGATTGATTTCGGCTGTGTGAAAGTGATTCCGGAAGATTTTCACAAACAGTATTTTCAACTTTTGCATGCGGATATATTAACCAACATTGTAAAACGCGATCGAGTATTTAAGCAATTAAGGTTTATCTATGAAGATGATACCGCAGCTGACAAGAAGTTTTTCAATGAGGTGTTTATGCAATTGGTAGAATTACTAGGAAGGCCCTTCAGAACACCGTCTTTTGACTTTGCGGATAAAGCCTACTTTGAGGCACTTTACAAATTTGGTGAAGAGATTGGATCGTTGAAAGAATTTCGTGAATCTAAGAGGGCAAGAGGAGTGAAGGATGCGCTCTATATCAATAGAACCTATTATGGTCTCTATAATCTACTTCATGAATTAAAGGCTAAAGTGGATACGACTGCATATGTTTCCTTCTAACTAATTGATTACAATAATTTCAATTTATTAGGGTTGCCATAGAATACGATTCCTACTATCTACTTACTATTGGTAAACTCCTTTATCACTTCCCACATTGACAAATACTATTTTTAGGGTTGGCCATTTCTAATGGGCAGTTGTGAAGTCCTTTCATAAAAGCATGGACTCTTTACTTTTGAAATCATTCGAAAAAGCATTTCTTTGCATTAGTTTGGATACGTTCATTTAACTTACATTAAGACATCCTATTGCTCTCACGAATTAGTTGGATTATCCTCGTCCTGTTCTTTTCATTGGATGCAAGCGGCCAAGAGAAATTTTTCGATTCCTTATCGAGGGCCCAATACGTTCAACGCTTTCCGGATTATTTTTTTATCTGGCCAGTCATCAAGCAACGAGCTTCATCATTTGCTCTTCAAAGTACCAACAATCCCAATTATAAACTTAGCTACAGTCCTAATATCAGATTTTATGCCGGTCTTGGATTTTATGTTTTTGAAATTGGTTTTCAATTTGTAGTGGCTATTCCAAGGCCACCTTCAAGTATCGATGAGTATGGTGAGACTAATTCATTAGATCTTCAGGCTAATTTTGTGGGGAAGAACTGGTTGTTGGATGCCTTTACCGAAAACTATAAAGGTTATTATTTAGAAGATTCAAGTAATCCATTGCCCAGCGGTACACCCAAATTGCAGCGAAGAGACATCGAAACATGGAACTCCGGGTTAACTGGAATTTTCTTTGCTAATAATAGAAGGTATTCCGTCCGTGCTTCCTATAACTTTTATGAGCGACAGTTAAAAAGTGCGGGCTCTCTTCTCTTACTAGGTAGTTATAGCCGTTATATTCTACGGGCTGATTCCGTAGTCTATGAAAGTGCTTCGAAAGACATATTAGGAGTGGAAGGTAACTTCAAGAACATGAATTACTCAATCGTTGCCCTGGCACCGGGTTACGGGTATACCTATGTTTATAAGAATTGGTTTGTCGGTGCGACTGTTGCGCTGGGCCCAGCCATTAACTGGTTTAATTATGAAACTTTGCAGTCAACAAAATCTATTATTCAAATTCGACCCTATCTTAATTGGCGGACTTCATTGGGGTATAATAGTGAAAGAGTATTTGCCGGGGTCACTTATTCATCGCAAACATTTGATGTTGAATATGAAAATATAAATTTCACGAGTCGAAATGGATCGCTACGAATAGCTATTGGATACCGGTTTCGAGAGGTTGGAATATTAAAAAAGCGGGCTTCTGAATTTCTCAAGCCAAAGACCCGATAATTGAAAAAAGGCAATAAAGCCATCTAATATTATTTTATCCTTTGGATTAATGAAACGCAAAGTTATCTTTGCGCCTCATTTAAAGGAAGGTCCGGTAGTTCAGCTGGTTAGAATGCCTGCCTGTCACGCAGGAGGTCGCGGGTTCGAGTCCCGTCCGGACCGCTTAAAAGCTTCAAATCAATTATGATTTGAAGCTTTTTTGCTTTATTGATCAGGGCTATGGTCGAGATTAACGCTTGAAAGCTTTATTCTCTATAACGTGTTTAAAGGAAGATCTATCTTCATCATGAATTATTTCACGAAAATTCAAAAAGAAGAATATTACTATTCAGTGGCACTAAGTGCTTTGTTCGCTTGAAACCTGGAGCGGGTAGATACTTCATTGTTGCTCCTATGGAAGAACAATCCGTCATTTGATTTACAATAAAGATTTAACCTACAATAAAACGAGAGGAATGCATTTCAACGCAATCATTTGCCTACCTAGTCACAA
>JANPBK010000178.1:0-21989 GCA_031430395.1 Cyclobacteriaceae bacterium | reverse complement strand
GTGCCATTTCAACCGGTGCCAACTGAAGGTCTTGCTTTACTGGACCATAGGCAATTTTTCGTAAATCCAGATTCTGATTCGTTGAGAGGTGATCTTTTGCTTCAGCCCTAACTCCATACATTTTTCCAACGGGCAGTAATATCTCGTATTCTCCCGTTTCAGGATTAGACTGTGCGACTCCAACTTCTTTCCCATCTGGTAAACTTTCGTAAATAACTTTTGATCCTATTGGTTTACCTGTTTTAGAATCTATGAGTTTGCCTTTCACTAGTACAACCGGATCGGGCAACATGAATACAGGCAACTTTAAGCGGAAAATATCAACATTGTTCTCTGCTACTCCTTTTGAAAAATACGCATACTCACTGCTGGCAGGTATATTAAAAAACAAGTCATCAAATTTTGAATTGACTTCTGGTCCTAAGTTCTCCGGCTCGCTCCAGTTTGTCCATGTTTCATCTAGACGAACACTTCGATAAATGTCTGAGCCACCATATCCGCTAAATCCCTTGGATGAGAAATACAACGTTTTATCATCCGCTGCCAAAAATGGTGATGCTTCTTCAGAGGAAGTATTAATTGTCTTACCTAAGTTTAATGGGTTTGACCATACAGAGTCGCTCTTTGGAAAACTCACATATAAATCGCGGTCACCATAAGAATCTTCCCGTTCCACTGACATCAATAAAGCTTTCCTAGTATTCGTTAGAAAATAATGTGACTTCTCATTGTAGTTATAGTCATTTTCAATTTTTACAGTTGTAGGGGTCGACCATTCTCCATTCACATTATTACTGATTGACATCCCTGCCAGCATTTTCTTACCTCCATTAATATACTGATTCCCAAGCACCATTAGCGCGCCCCTCCCATCGGGTGTTACAGAGGTAATAGTGTTGATAAAATTGGGGTACTCATTATTGAATTTTGGGCCCATATTTTTAGCCAATGCCCATTTCCCATTATCCTCGAGAGTCGAAAACCAGATGTCCTCTTTATCATTTACTCCGCCAACATTTCCGGGATGATTCCTCCGGCTGAAGTACAATGTTTTTCCGTCAGGTGAAAGGATTGCATTCAAGTCATTGAATTCACTATTCACATTATTATCCAGATGATCTGAAATAAGGCCTTTTGCCATTAACTCAGGTATGTTAATAATTGCTGCAATAGGAAGTTTTGAGTCCGTGATGGCCACTGCATCAATTGAAAAATAATCTGACAAAGCGGCTCCATCAAAATCGAGCTTAATAGCAGATACTTTATAAGATGTTTTTTCAATAAAAATGTTTTTCATCCGGCCTTTGATGGGTATCGCTTGAGGATTGAGCGTTTGCACTAAGTATTCTCTCCCATTTTCATCATATAAATACACCTTAAAGAGCCCACTTGGATTATTTGATTCAGCAATAGCTATTTGTTGAACTTGCATGGGTTTTTCATACCCTAATTTGATCGATTCTTTTCGTTTTGGTCTATCTGGAGTCCACGCATTTGGGTTTTGACCTGCTGAGGGTAGAACGTTTGGTTTTCCCAAGATTTGCTGAGCAGAATATTGGACTGGCGTCAGTTCTGTAGAAAACTCAATCACCTTGGAGGCCCACTGTACCGTTTGACTAGAGGATTGGAAGGCAATAGCCAATAATAGGGGAAGAAACAGCAAATTTTTGTTCATAGAGTACTCGCTCAACTTAGTTGATTTTCAATAAAGGGATAAACATAGCTAAAAATTGAAAATTGTCGAAAAAGACACGCAAAAAAGAAAATAGAGATATCTCAATTGCTCTTCTCAGGAAAAATCATTATTCCATCGCGTTCTTATTGAATAAAAGGAACCCAACGTGGAGCAACACCCCCAATTGACGGCTTTTATCATCATAATAATTTAGACTTAAGCTAATTGGTCCAATCGTGCTATGCAGGACTATACCAGCCGTTCCGGCAAAATAAACTTTGATAATATCATCATTGAGCTTTGCTTGCTGATCAGCTCCATTGGAGATGCCCACCAGAGGCTTAAAAGCATAAGCTTCAAGCCGTAGATCCAGACTTTTACGCAAGGAAAAAACATTACGCCACCCACCAGCCACATAATTATATGCGCGGAAGTTTTGCAAAAGTAAGGTTTTACTATCCTGCATCGGGTTAAAAGCAGGCGCATAAATGATGCTTCCGAAATAATTGGAGAATGTAGGTTGATTGGATAGGACGCCTTCCAAATAATATCCTGAGCTATAGATGCCCGTCTTGAAATATTGTTCCAATGTTACTTTGCCCTGAACCCAGGTCCGAGAATTAATAGTTAATGAATTAAGTACCGAAGTGCTCCCGGGATTTAGTTCTTCCTGCATATCAAACCAATTAGCTGAAAAAGAATAGGCCCTGCCTTCTGAAGCATATTGCTTTCTGTTCAGCGAGTTAGAGGAAAGACTGATACCGGCCCGATAACCTTTTAGTTTTAATTCATCCAGCGTATCGGTTGATATCAACACGCTATTGTCAATATACTGATCATTATTACTGACATACGCTCCATTTAGAATTACCTTATACCGATCTCCAACCGGGAACCCAATGTTGATTCCATATCTTCTGTCTACCCGATCCAAAATAGTTGGCGTAAATTTCTTTTGAATAATGTCATCCCCTTGCAAAAAACTCCAGCTATTTATAATCATCTCCGGCTCTACATAAAATTGACCCAGAAATGGAAAATCAAATCGCGCTTTTAATAGAGCGGATTTATAAAAATTACCCGCAAAGAAATTAGCGGTTGCATGTGTTAACGCGCGGTTAAAATAATAGTAATTGAGCCCCAAAAAAATACTATTAATACTGCGTGTAGCGATAATGCCTCCAAAGTCAATTTGAAAATTATTTTGTGGCCTACGGGTAAGTTTGAAATCAAATTTCTTTCGTTCTGTAATAAAATTAAAACTTGGATAGATGTTATTAAAGTAAGGCTCTGAAACTAATTTATAATACCCTGTTTTCACCTCGTTAAAATAGAGTGGACGCTTGCCACTTTTAAAAAACCTATTAAAGTATTTTTGTTGACTTCTAGTGAATCCCTCGAATTCAATATTATCCACCACAATTGCCGGTGTTTTGTTATTAAACCGGTTCCTAATTTCTGACACCGATTCACATGTCCTTCGCGCTGCAATTTTTGATTTAATTTCTGGCATTTGTCGCAATGTCTGGTAATAGCCACTGTCAATAATGGCTTTAGCCTTCGTAAAGTCGAAAGCAGTAAATTCCTGCAAATTGGATTGTATGTAAATGCCATTCTCAGGAACATCGACCGGGTTTGACTTATCTAGTAACATATATAAAAGCGAGCGTGAAATTAGTTTTTCATCCTCCCCGTATGGGTAGGTATTGTATACTTTAGAAGAAACATTAGACCCAATAATCACTTCCGGTTTAAATATTCTTTGAGCAACATCTACAGGAAAATTATTATAAACGCCTCCATCAAATAGATACTTTCCATCTATGCGAATGGGGTTATAAAAAAAGGGGGCTGTTTGGGTCGTACGTAGCGCATCGCTCAACACACCTTTATCCAAAACCACTTCTGTTTGAGTGAAAATATCAGAAGCCATCACTCGCAAGGGGACAAAAAGACTATCGAAATTATTTTTGGCTATGGCTGAAGGCTGTGCCAACTTTTCTGCCAACGCAAAGTTGAGCGAAAGGTCACTTGCAATACTCGTATTAATTAAGAAACTGAAAGTTGAATCAAAGGAAAGATTAAGTTTTAAAAAGGATGCATCATTTTCTTTTTTAAAATAGTAATAGCTTCTTCCGGATTCAAATCTTCCATTCACCCAATCTAAAAAATTCTTGGATAAAATAATGTCTTCAATTTGCGCTGGGCTCATACCTGCTGCGTAACAGCCCGCCACAATTCCGCCCATGGAAGTTCCAATGATACAATCGATCGGAATTTCGTTTTCCTCCAAGGCCTTCAAAACACCCACATGAGCGAGCCCCTTTGCGGCACCTCCACTCAGCACAACTGCTACTTTTTGTGAATAGCCTATCGCACAAACAAAGAAAATGAAAGGGAAAATGAAACTTGACTTGGCTAACACACTTGATATTTTGTTATCAAAGATAGAGAAGTAATATCTTGACTACTTAATTTTTAGCCACTATTACATCACGCTGTGCTAATGCTGGGAAAGGTATTGCTTGCAATCGCTTGATATAAGATTCTTTTACCAATCTAAAACTTTCACTTTGTTCTTTAAGTATGGGTTGTGCAGGCGGCAGCACAACTCTTAAAGCATCAATTTGCACACCATTGCGCCAAAAGCGATAGCATAAATGGGGACCTGTGGCTAACCCCGTACTGCCGACATAACCAATTGTCTGACCTTGCTTCACGCGAGAGCCGGCAGTTACGCCTGAAGCGATTTTAGACATGTGAAGATAGCCGGTGGTATAGGTTCCATTATGGTGGACTTTCACATAGTTGCCATTGTTAGAGGTATACTGCGCCTCTACTACTACGCCATCACCAACACTTCGGATTGGGGTTCCGGAGGGTGCCGCAAAGTCGGTGCCGAGGTGTGGGCGAAACACTTTTACAACCGGATGAAAGCGGCTCATGGAATAACGTGAACTGATACGGGTAAACTCGATGGGATATTTCAACAGTGCTTTACGCAGACTATTGCCCTTTTCATCAAAGTAATCTAATCCCTCCCCCTGATCAAATGGAAAGGCATAAAAACCTGCCCCCGCATGTTCAAAATAAATTCCAATAATTTTTCCGATGCTGAATGGTTTCTCTTCTACACTATTCTCTTCATAAATTAATTTGAATTGATCTCCTTTTTGAAGTCTTTGGAAATCCACTTGCCAGCCGAATATGTCAACAAATTTATTTGTCAATTCCGGTGAGATCTGGAGTTGCTCAATCGTTTCAAATAACGATGATTCGATTCGACCTGAAATCACTTTCTCAACGGAAACCACCTCTCGTTGACAAACCTCTACTTGTAAGGAGTCCTTCAAATGAAAAATAATATAATCGATGGAGTTGGGCTCATATACTAATGCCCTGGCCGTTTTCATTGAATCATTCTCATGAATCAGCGTATATTTCTTATGTGCTCCAATCTTCCGAAAATCAAATGTCTTTTTCGTGAGAGCGTTTAGTTGTTGGATAATTTTTGGGCTAACATATACCGCATTAAACAAATCAAAAAAACGTTGATTTCTCTTTACGTGATCTTGAATTACATGAAGATCCGTTACCACCATTCCGTAAAGAACAATTGACTTTTTGATCTCAATTTCTACTCTGGCAGAATCTGTTTCAACTGCATATTCTCCTGGCTTTGTGAAAATAGCTGTATAGGTATCAATGATTAAAAAAGCAGCGAGCAAAATGACTATAGCCGCACTGGCAATCCCTATTTTTTTTGCTTGCGCAGAAGAAAAGAATTTTACAATCAAGATTCTATTTATTTAAGCCCAACAAGAATTAAAAGAATTATTGAAATTTGATCAATTAAATACTAGTTGTTGACATTGAATTTTCTTTTTCCCTCCTCTAAATATTTAACAAAGTTTTCAGCCTTTAAATCATAGGGTTTGGGTGAAAGCAATACACGCTCATCTGTACCAACAAGGACATAGAAGGGTTGGGCATTATTTTGTAGTCGCGTGATTTGCAAATCGGCATTTTGCCTGCCAATCGTCTTCTTCACCTTTTTATCATACGTAGAAGTATACCATTCGCTTTCCGGCAATTCAGTTTTATCATCTACATACAAGGCGACAACTACAAAATCATTTTTCAATCGCTTTAATACTTGCGGGTCGCTCCACACCCGTGCTTCCATCTCACGACAATTGGTACAACCATGACCTGTGAAGTCTATAAATAAGGGCTTTTTTTGTTGGCGGGCGCAGGCCAAGGCTTGCTTGTAATCAAAGTAACCATTGATACCGTGCGGCAAGTGTAGAAATTCGTCATACTTGGGAGTATCACAGATCTCAGTGGTGTTGCTGTTTATATTTTGAGAAATTAAATCAAAATCGTGCGTTGATTGTGGTGGCAGGTAGCCCGCCAATGCTTTCAACGGAGCACCCCACATGCCGGGAATCAAATAAATCAAAAAAGTGAAAGTTAACATCGCCAATGAAACCCGAAGTACGCTCACCGTTTTGTCTTCGGCATCTTTACCGGTATCTCCGGGAAGTCTAAATCCCTTCATTAAATAAATACCTATGAGTGCTACAATGACAATCCAAATGGCCAAATTAATTTCCCGATCTAAAATTCGCCAATGAAAAGCCTGATCAGCTATACTTAAAAATTTAAATGCTAAGGCAATTTCAACAAATCCCAAAACTACTTTTACCGTATTCAACCAACCGCCTGATTTAGGTAATGACTTTAACCATCCCGGGAAAAAAGCAAAAAGCGTAAATGGGATGGCAAAGGCTAAAGCAAAAGCAAACATGCCAATGATGGGTTTGATAAACTCTCCACCCGCTGAGGAAACCAAAATGCTGCCTACCAAAGGTCCGGTGCAAGAAAATGAAACTAGAACTAACGTGAAAGCCATAAAGAACACGCCAAGCAATCCACCCTTCTCTGCTTGTTGATCCACTTTATTAATCATAGAGCCCGGCAAAGTAATTTCAAATAAGCCTAAAAAGGAAAGACCAAAAACAATGAAGACGATAAAAAAAATCAAATTTGGAATCCATTCGGTTGAAAGGTGGTTGGCCGTTTCGGGGCCCATCAATGGCGCTAATACAGCACCTATGATTGTATAGATGGCAATAATCGAAATCCCATAAATCAATGCCTGCAATTTTGTTCCTTGTCCTGTAAAAAAACTTACAGTCATTGGGATCATGGGAAAGACACATGGTGTAAGTAACGCAGCCAATCCTGCTAGAAAAGCCAAAAGAAAAAATCCCCAAAGCGATTGATCTTTTGAATCGTCATGAACGAATGTTGAATCTAAGATCGGGCCGACTATCGTTGTTGATTGTTCGTTCGTAATTGGCCGTTGTTGGTTGATCGTTGTTGGTTGATCGTTAGAAGTTGTGTCTTTTACCTTCTCTTCCTCACTACTAAGACTTTCAGCTTTCAACTTTGAGCTTTCAACTTTAATTTTATCAAACACAAACTCCCCGTAGCCGGGAACACATTGACCTGTTAGTTCTGTGCAAACCTGATATTCGTATTCTCCCTCGACTTTGAGATTGGTCGCAAGAACTTTTATTCGTTGACGGAATTCGGCAGTACCTTTAAAAATTTTCAAATCACATTCAAAGATTTTATCGTGCTTATCAATCGGTTTGATGGCTTTGATCTTACCCACTAACTGATAACTGGGATTTGGTTTGAAGTTGAAAGCTGTTTTAATGGGGCCATCCTCGCAAACAAATTCGGTAGAATACAAATACCAGTTATGATCAATGGTGGCTTTAAAAATGATTTCTATTTCTGAACCTTGCTGAGCTGATTCGGCAGATGCTGAAGTGATCCATTTGGCAGGGGCAAGCACTTGACTTTGGGCACAAAAAGACAAAAAGACCCATGCTAGTGAGTACAAAACCCTGTTTATTAACATTTTATTCTTTTCAATTTAGGCTCAAAATTAACAAAGCGATCTGAAAAATGGTTTAATCCCTCATGCATTATCCCTTTGCAATCGAAATATTCCTGTAATTTTAAAACTATATAGGCAACTAATTGCTTTATATAACGTCTGATAACACAGTTAAAAACCAAATAAACCCAATCTGATGAAACGTAAATTGATTTTTACTCTAATGACAATGACATGTGCATTTATCGCGCAGGCTCAAACAGCTGATGAGATTATTGCGAAGTATTTTGAAAATACAGGTGGTATTGATAAATGGAAAGCCGTACAAGGCATGAAAATGACCGCCAAAGTAAACCAAGGAGGAATGGAGATTCCATTGGTAATTGTTCAGCTTAAAGATGGTCGCCAAATGACCAAAGTGACTTTTCAAGGCAAGGAAATAATGCAAGGCGTATATGATGGCAGCACTTTGTGGTCACACAACTTTATGAATATGAAGGCTGAAAAAAGTGATGCAGAAGCTACCGAAAATTTTAAAAAGGAAATTGGAGAATTTCCAGATCCGTTTTTGACCTATAAAGAACGCGGCTACAAAATGGAATTATTAGGTAAAGAAACAGTGGACGGAACTGAAACCTTTAAAATAAAACTAACTAAGAAACCAATTAAAGTGGATGGCAAAGACGTTGAAAATGTGACATTCTATTATTTTGATGCTGAGAATTTTGTTCCCTTGATGTCTGAAACAGAAATCAAATCTGGTCCACAAAAAGGTCAAATAGGTCAAAGTAAAATGAGTGACTACCAAGAAGTAAGTGGCCTGATGATGCCTTTTTCAATGGCTCAAGGTGTAAAGGGTGGAGGCAGTCAGCCCCTCACAATTACAGCAATAGAACTAAACCCAAAAGTAGAAGCATCCGCTTTTGCATTCCCTGCTGGAAACTAAAAATATGAAAAAGTGAATAGAAAGAATACTTCAAACTAACCTTTGAAGTATTTTTTTTGATCAACTAAATCAATCCAAAAATTTTACTCAACAAATAAACAACTATGAAGAAACAATATCTGTTAGTTGCCTCCCTTCCGTTCTTTAACCTCAATGCCTCTTTTAGTCAAGATGCTATATCAAAAGGAAAAGAATTGTTTGGAGACATGAGAGCGCGGCACATTGGCCCAGCATTAATGAGTGGTCGAATCACAGACCTCGAACTTCATCCTACCAACGACCGCATCCTCTTTGCCGGTACAGCAGGAGGGGGTGTATGGAAGAGCAGTAATGGTGGTGCTACTTTTAATCCAATCTTCGATGAGCATTGTCAATCGATTGGTGCAGTAGAAATAGATCCGTCAGACCCTGACAACGTAATTTGGGTAGGCACCGGAGAAACTTGGACACGAAACAGTGTTTCCGTAGGAGATGGTTTGTATAAGACTGTTGATGGCGGGACCAATTGGAAGAAGATCGGCTTCGAGAAATCTGAGCGCATTGCTGGTATTCAAGTGAACCCAAAAAATCCTAATGAAGTATATGTGGCTGCCCTCGGTCCTTTGTGGAGTGATAGCGAAGAACGGGGCCTTTACAAAACAATGGACGGTGGCAAAACCTGGAACAAGATTTTGTATGTCGATAAAATGACAGGCTGTAGCGATCTTACGCTGGATCCAAAAGATCCTAACATTGTTTATGCATCTTTTTGGGAATTCAGGAGACAGCCTTGGGCATTCAGTTCTGGTGGCGCAAATAGTGCATTATATAAATCAACGGATGCCGGTAAAACCTTCAACAAAATTCATACTGGTTTTCCAAAAGGAAAATTGGGAAGGCTTGCCATCGCAGTTGCTCCCTCTAACTCAAACATTCTTTATACTGTAATTGAATCGGAACAAGACAAAGACAAAGGACTATATCGCAGTGATGATGCCGGAGCGAATTGGAAGCAACTCAATAATGATTTTGGTATTGTAGTCCGTCCATTCTATTTCTCACGCATTGAAGTAGATCCAAGAAATCCTGAAGTTGTTGTGAAGGCAGGGTTACTGGGTTCCATTTCTCGCGATGGTGGAAAAACGTTTAAAAATTTAGGCCCCAACCATTCAGATGTACATGACATTGTCTTTGATATTAAAAACTCGGATAGAATGTTTGCCGCAACAGATGGCGGTATTTATCGCTCATGGGATGGTGGCACTACTTTAGAAATGGTAGAGAATATGCCCGTGTGCCAGTTCTATCATGTAAGTGTTGATAATGAAGAACCTTACAATGTGTATGGAGGATTGCAAGATAACGGATGTTGGTTTGGTCCTTCCCAATCACCGGGTGGTGTCGAGGCGCGTGACTGGAAGCGAATTGGAGTAGGCGATGGGTACCGTGTTTATTCACATCCGACTAAAAAGTTGATCTACTCAGAGATGCAAGGTGCTGAGAATGTGTGGCGTTTTGATGTAGCAAAAGATCAAGCTAAAACCATCCAACCATTAGCAGGCAAAGGTGATCCTAAACTTCGTTTCAATTGGAATGCAGCCATGGCGGTTAGCGCCTTTAAGCCTGATCGGTTTTATATGGGAAGTCAGTTTGTGCATCGATCTGAAGATATGGGTGAAACGTGGGTAAAAATTTCTCCAGACCTTACTACCAACGATCCTAAAAAACAGGATCAGGAAAGTTCTGGTGGTTTATCACGCGATAACTCAGGCGCAGAAAACCATTGTACTGTTTTCACCATTGCAGAGTCTCCATTAGATGAAAATATTGTCTGGGCGGGAACCGATGATGGCAATTTACAATTGACAAAAGATGGTGGTAAAACATGGACGAATGTAATCGCAAATATTACCGGCCTACCTAAAAATACCTTAGTATATCATGTAGAGGCAAGCGTGTTTGGAAAGGGTAATGCGTATGCAGTTTTCACCGGATATCAGACTGGCGATATGAATACGTACGTCTATAAAACAACAGACTTTGGGGTTACCTGGAAATCCATTGTAACTCCTGAGATTTATGGATTTGCCAGAAACATCCAAGAGGATTATGTAAATGAGAATCTATTGTTTTTAGGAACTGAGTTTGGTTTGTATATCACATTAAATGGTGGCAAGAACTGGTACAAGTTTACGAACAACATGCCTGCCGCTAATGTACACTTCCTGGAATTGCACAAGAAGACTAATGATTTAGTGATAGCTACTCATGGACGTGGCATGATCATCATTGATGACATTAGCCCGCTTCGCCAATTAACGGAAGAGAATATGAATAAGGACCTGCATTTCTTTACCACCAAACCAACGAATATCTCTGAGTCTAATGGATTTGGAGGCGGTAGTACAGAAACGCAATTTGTTGGCGACAACCCAAGTCGTGCAGCCAAGATTATCTACTATCTAAAGAAAAGACATACTCTCGGAAAAATGTCTTTAGAAATTCAAGATGCGAATGGAAACAAGATCACTGAACTTGGACCCGGTAAATCCAAAGGAATTAATGTGGTAGAATGGAACTATAATAGCAAACCACCTAAAATGGCTGCTGCTAAAACTTTCGCCTTTGGCGGATTTACTTCACCACGCGTTCCCGCTGGCACCTATAAAGTAATTATTCAAAAAGGAAAAGAAACATATACGAATGACTTGGTAGTTCAGTACGATCCTAAGTCGGATGTCTCATTAGCTGATCGTAAACTTCAGGAGGAGGCTACGAAGAAGCTATTCGATATGTCAGAAGAATTAGCGTACATGGTCTATACACTCGATGAATATGTGAAAATTGCCGAGACAGTAAAAGCGAGAAATGCACAAGGCGCGAAAGTTGCAACTCCACTTATTACTGAACTCACAAAGTTAAAAGAGACCCTGGTAGTGACGAAAGGTGATAATTACGTGGGCGCTGCAGAACCTCAGCTAAGAGAAAAAATGGCAGAGTTATATGCGAAGGTTGCTGATAGTTACTACAAGCCTAATCAAGCAGAACTTTCCAACCTGGAGGCGATGGAAAGTCGTTTCAACAATGGCAAGAATGAATTTAAGAAAGTGAAAGACAAGCATCTTCCTAAAGTTATTGGAGCCACCTCCAAAGATGCCATGAAGCCTTTGGTGCTAAAAACATTTGAGGAATTTAAGAGAGAGCCTTAGTCTTGGATATTCTCTAATAAAAAAACCCGAACTTATCATTCGGGTTTTTTTATTTATTGCTACCTCTAAAACTTGTCATGTTGAGTTTATCGAAACGTAAATTCATGAGTTGGAATTGAAAAAATTTCCACAGCGTTTCAGGTAGCCAGGCTCAGTCTGACATTCTATAATAGGTTTTTAAAGATGACCATAGCGAGAGTAGATGAGTCTCCTATTATTTTGAATAATGTTTATAGAAAGCCACAATCGTTTCAATGCCAATCAAAAAGTTTTTAATGCCATAGTGTTCATTGGGAGAATGGATGGCATCGCTATCTAAGCCAAAGCCCATTAACACCGTATCTAATCCAAGTTCTTTTTTAAACAACGACACAATGGGAATGCTGCCACCATCGCGCGTTGGAATGGGCGACTTGCCCCATACCTCTTCGAAGGCACTGCTGGCAGCATGAAACGCTTTTGAGTTGGTTGGGGTAACGGCAGGCTCCCCTCCATGATGGGCAATCACTTTTACCTTTACCGATGTTGGAGCAATGGATTGAAAATGCTTTGTAAATAATTCGGTGATCTCTGTACTATTTTGATTAGGGACTAATCGCATAGAGATTTTAGCAGAGGCTTTAGAAGGCAACACTGTTTTTGCTCCTTCCCCTGTGTAACCTCCCCAAATGCCATTGACATCTAACGTTGGGCGAGTACCGGTGCGCTCCAAAGTGGTGTAACCAGCTTCTCCCTTTACGTCATCAATCGCTAGTTCCTTTTTGTATTCAGCGAGATTAAAAGGAGCTTTATTTAATGCTTTTCTTTCTTCGGCAGTTAACTCCGCAACCTTGTCATAAAATCCGGGAATGGTGATCCTTCCGTTTTTATCGTGCATCGAAGCAATCATTTCACTGAGGACGTTGATCGGATTTGCTACTGCTCCCCCATACACGCCAGAGTGCAAATCGCGATTAGGCCCCGTCACTTCTACTTCCATGTAACTCAATCCGCGCAAGCCAACGGTAATGGATGGTGTGTCCAATGAAATTAAGGATGTATCTGAAATCAAAATCACATCTGCTTTTAACTTTGCTTTATTTTCTTTCACAAATGTGCCCAGGTTATCCGAGCCTACTTCCTCCTCGCCTTCAATCATGAACTTTACATTGCACGTGAGCTGATTCAATTGCATCATCGCTTCGAAGGCTTTGATGTGCATGTACATCTGACCTTTATCATCGCACGAACCGCGTGCATAAATTTTGCCGTCTTTAACAACTGGTTCAAAAGCAGGAGAGTCCCACAAGTTTAGCGGATCAGCCGGTTGAACATCATAATGCCCATAAACCAACACGGTTGGCTTTGAAGGATCAATCATTTTTTCCCCATAAACGATTGGGTGCCCATTTGTTTCGCATAACTCCACTTTATCCGCACCGGCATCTTTCAGTTTTTGAATCACATACTCAGCAGCTTTACGCACATCCGGTTTGTGTTTGCTATCCGCACTTACCGAGGGGATTCGTAGAAGGTCAAATAATTCAGAGAGAAAACGATCTTGGTGGGTTTGGATGTAGTGGTGGATCATTTGCTGTTAATGTTATATTAGATTGTACTAAATGTTCATCGTGGCTTAATAGAAACGTGTTTTGAAAATCTCATCGAGAATCGAAAAAATAATAAATCACAATTAGTTCCACACGGCCATTACAAAAAAGGCAGTCCCAAGTTTGGGACTGCCTTTCATTTAGAACGTATTAGATTTATTTTTCGCTAGTTGCTTTCACTCTTACAGCCTTTGCTTTTACCTTAACTTTAGCTGAAGAGAATATGAACAAGAAACTGAAAGTCTCAATTTCAAACCGAGGAGCCAACAACATGTCTGCACCCTCTACCTTACTGATAGCCTGATATTCAGCATTTCTTTTTGCTTTGTCTACTCTAGACATGCCTCCGAAGAATCCACCACCACCAGCGCCAAGGCCTGCGGCCTTACCTTCACCTTCAACTTCTTCAAGAATGATGTAACGATCCGGCTTTAATGGTTCTAAAGATACGTTGGCAACTGCCCCCGAATTGATGCTTTTGTAAGCAGTTGAGCAGGATGCTAAAAACCCGATGGTTAATAGCATAAAGCATGCATAGATTAAAGATTTTTTCATGGCTACTTTAGGTTAAGGGTTAAGTTTAGTACATTGCAATCTACTCTAATTTGTCAATAAAACAAATGAGATACTATCAAATAGAATGACATGAAAACGAGAAACTACCTCTTCTTCTTACTACTTATTACCTCTGTAAATTCATTTTCTCAAAAAAATTATGCTACTATTCATTGCTATCGACTTAACTCATTACGCGAAGCTAAAGGCGATATGCAAGTATTCTTTAATGATAAACAAGCTATGCTGGTCCCTGTTGGGGCACGTTTAGAATTTAAGATCTATTCTCAGGGCAAATTAAAAGTATCCTCTGAACTTGCTGCCACTTTCCGTCAAAAGTGCAATACTTCACCAATTTATGTAACTATTGAACCCGGTGAAGATTACTACATTCGAGTAGACGGTGTTTCCTGTATCAATTTACTAAGAAGCAACTATGATGGGGAAAGAGATCTGGCCAAAGAATACGATTTTAAGTTTCCGGTTGCCTCTCTGGAGGAAAGCAAAACACAACCCTTTATGGAAATTGCAAAGACGCAAGAGGTTGCTGCCAATACCACTGATGTTGTCAAGGCAACTTCGGGGCTTTCCAATGCCGGATATCAAAACAGATATGCATTAATCATCGGTAACTCTTCTTATAAAGATGCCCCGCTTCGTAACCCCGCGAATGATGCAAAAGCAATCGCAATAGAATTAAAGGGGTTAGACTTTAAAGTCTCGAGTTATACTAATTTGGATAAGGCGGGGATGAAAGAAGCGATCCGTGATTTTGAAGATAAGGTTAAGGAAAATAAAGGGGTGGCTGTATTTTATTATGCCGGTCATGGATTGCAATCGAATGGAAGCAATTGGCTCGTGCCGGTAGATGCTAAGATAGAGCGTGAATATGATATTGAAGATGCCTGTGTTAAAGCAGATGTGGTTTTACGGATGCTCGAAATGAATGAAAATCCTATGAACATTGTCATCTTGGATGCATGTCGCAACAATCCATTCTCAGGTAAAACCCGCTCACTTAGCCGTGGGTTAGCGCAACCGGATAATGCCCCAAAGGGCTCAATCATTGCCTTTGCTACTGCCCCCGGCACCACCGCCTCTGATGGTGACGGCCAAAATGGATTGTACACGCAGGAGTTAATTAAAGCTTTAAGAAAACCAGGTTTGTCGGTAGAGCAAATGTTTAAAGAGATTAGAATAAATGTGATAAAGCTCTCGAGCAATAAACAAACCCCTTGGGAAAACTCTTCATTGTTAGGAGACTTCTATTTTAAGAATAAATAATTTCGCCTTCAATTTGTTAGTTGGACTCCTCAATCAGACGCCTCACCTCGTGACTTTAATTAGGACTTGGTTCAATATTGACCAATGCCTCAATTGCTTTTTTATTAATAAAGCCCTATGACTGATTCATATTATCAATCATACAAGCAAGTTAAATTTGTTTTTATCGTGCTGAATAAAGATATTCGTTGACTTTTTTAATCTAATTAAGCCCTTGTTCGACTCTGATTTATTAATCCTAAAATTCATTCCAAATGAAACACATCCGTATTTTATTTTTTAGCTTCTTCGTTCTAACCAATTTCTTCTATGCTCTGAATGGTTTTGCCCAAGCAAAATCAGACACTCAATTCTCAGCAGGAGTTGCTGGTGGTTTAAATTTAACTGATATTTCATTTAGTGGACTGGGTTCAGGCCTTTCAACAAGCCCCTTACTTCGAATAAACTTGGGTATTTGGGGCAAGTATGAGTTAATGGAAAATATTAGTGCCCATGTTGGCTTTTTATATTCTGGTCAGGGCGCATCAATTGACATCGGGACATCTAGTGGCAAGGTAACTGCCGCTGTTTTGCAAATACCGGTATACGGTGCGTATAAATTTTATGATGAGAATAACATAAAAATCAGTGGGCTATTGGGGGCATATGCTGGGTTTCAACTTACGAGTAATATAGATGTAGCTGGATATAATTCCAATAATGTTAGAGCGGGCTTGGATCTTGGGCCTTCTCTTGGGGTAGAAGTTGAAATGGTGGAAAATGTTTCGTTTATGCTAACCTATAATTATGGCCTATTGAAAGCTTTGGATTTTGACGGAATACAAGGTGCTAGTCGCTTTTTTCAACTAACTGCAGTTTACTATTTCTTTAAAATGTAACGAGTAGACACCTCATTGTTTAGTTTCAAAGCCACATTTATCTTTGCCGATAAACTTTGATTAAATTTCATTCATCTTTTCAAAATGTATTTCATGAATTGTGTTGAGAATGTCAATAGTGACTAAAACAACCTGCTATGAAAAGATCTTATTTGTATTGTGTGGTAAGTACAAGTATTATATAATTCCAGATAAGCGATGTCTAGTACTGAACGTGATCTAATAATTAGCTGAAAGTGGTTGCAACTTTCAACCGATTTCTCTAATACGCGTTAGTTAAGTTTTGTTCTTTTTTCGAAAATACTTACCTCGAGCGGCATTTTTTATTTAAGATTTATCTTTTACCAACTGGGTTGGAAGAGATGTATAATCCTTACCTTTAAACTTACCATCTGCGATCAATTGATATGAAGAAGAAAATATTACTTCCCGTTTTACTTATTGTTTTTTCATCTACTATAGTCTTCTCACAAAAAGTAAGTGGCGGCTTACGTCTGGGAATGAATATCGCGAATCAAACATCCACGCTTAATGGCCTTTCTTTTTCAGCTGATTCTAAAATAGGATTGATGGCTGGTGCTTATTTAACTATTATGACTTCTGATAAGTTTGGCATTCAGCCCGAGTTAGTTTATTCTCAATATGGGTCATCCGCTACAATCAATGGGCGAAGTGCCTCAAATAATTTTAACTATCTTTCTCTGCCTGTAATTATAAGATATAATGTGGCCGAGAAGTTAAATTTACATGCCGGACCTCAACTAGGCATGTTACTATCAGCTACACAAACTTCGGGAGCTAGTTCAATGGACTTAATAGATCAAGCAAATGGCTTTGATTTCGGGGTAGCGCTTGGTTTAGGCGTTGACTTAGGTGATTTTAACTTGGGGGCAAGATATTATGCGGGCCTTTCTAACATTGAAAAAAATAGTTCAACTCAAGGACCTACTGTGAAAACCACAAATAGTACTATTCAATTATTCATCGGATACAGATTGCTGGGTAAATAGCTTGACATTAAGTATTATCAAAAATTCTTACTATCCATTCCCGTCATAAGAAAACTCAACTTTCAACCGATTTCGCTACTAACCGTTAGTTAAGTTTTACCCTTTTTTTTAAAATACTTATCACGAATCGCATAAAGGTAGTCCCCACTACCTAAATTTATTTCTTGAAAACCCACTATCAAGAAATTTTCAGTAAGTGAACAATCAAAATAGCCAAGGATTATACCGCGAAGAGTTCGAAAAAGATTCGTGCGGTGTAGGATTCATCGCCAACATTAAAGGAAGAAAATCGCATCAGGTAATTACCGATGCACTTACGATGCTGGAACGCATGGCCCACCGTGGAGCATGTGGCTGCGAACCAAATACAGGCGATGGTGCCGGCATACTCATTCAAGTGCCTCACGAATTTTTTATCGGTGAATGTGGCAAGCTCGGTTTCAAACTTCCAGCGTTTGGAAGTTATGGCGTAGGCCTAGTATTCTTACCTCGCGATCCAAAGGTGCGTGAAGAATGTAGAACGCTGCTCAATCGGCAAATCAAAAAAATGAAAATGGCGTTGCTCGGGTACCGGGTGTTGCCAACGAACAATAAAGAGTTAGGAGAAACGGCTCTCTTGTCGGAGCCGGTAATGGAGCAGGTTTTTATCAAACGATTAGATGCAGGAGTTGATCCGGAAGAGTTTGAAAGAAGACTTTTCATTCTCAGAAAATACGTCACTCATTTAATCACTGAATCCATCAAGGGTGTCGATAATCAATTCTATTTTTCCACACTTTCTTATAAAACGATTGCCTACAAAGGCATGCTTACAAGTGGTCAACTAAAACCTTATTTTACGGATTTAGAAAATGAAGAGGTGGTTTCCGCTTTGGCGGTGATCCATTCTCGTTTTTCTACGAATACTTCTCCCTCCTGGCGCTTGGCTCAGCCGTTTCGTTTCATTGCACACAATGGCGAGATCAACACGGTACAGGGCAATATCAACTGGCTAAAGTCTAAAGAAGCATTTTTTTCTTCACCTCATTTTACCCGCGAAGAGTTGAATATGATTCTTCCGATTTGCAACCCAAAACAGTCCGACTCTTCGAATCTTGATAATGTAATTGAGTTGCTCGTTCATGCGGGTCGACCATTACCACACGTCATGATGATGCTAATCCCGGAGGCATGGGACGGCAACGAGGCGATGACGGATGAGAAAAAAGATTTCTACGAATACCACGCTAACTTAATGGAACCGTGGGATGGCCCTGCGTCCATCACGTTTACAGATGGCAAAATCGTGGGCGCCACGTTGGATCGAAATGGATTACGGCCTTCTCGCTTTGTAGTAACAGACGATGACTTTGTTGTGATGGCTTCGGAAGTAGGCGTGATTGACATCGATCCCACCAAAGTAATTTCGAAAGGTCGCTTGCAGCCGGGAAAAATGTTTGTGGTTGATTTAGAGCAAGGCCGCATCATCAGTGATGATGAATTGAAAAAAGATATTTGTACTCGTCAGCCCTACGGAAAATGGGTAAAAGAAAACAAGGTGCGCCTCATCGATTTGCCTGAACCCGGAGGAAGTTTTCACAAGTATGACCCCATTACATTCTTAAAGCGACAGATTTCATTCGGCTACACATCCGAAGACCTGCGTATGATCTTGGCACAAATGTGTGAGACTGGTAAAGAAGCATTGGGCTCAATGGGTAACGATACCCCGTTGGCCGTGCTCTCGCGTCAGGCGCAACATTTGTCGAGTTACTTCAAACAGCTTTTTGCACAAGTTACCAATCCACCCATCGATCCGATTCGGGAACGATTGGTGATGTCGCTTGCGTCACACGTGGGTGGTTCTCTCAACTTATTGGAAGAATCTCCCGAGCATTGCATTACGTTGGAATTACCTACTCCAATTTTATCTAACAATGAGTTAGAAAAAATTCGATACATCGATCACCGCCATCTTCAAACCAAAACGATTTAC
Organism: Cyclobacteriaceae bacterium; assembly: GCA_031430395.1. Lineage (GTDB taxonomy): Bacteria > Bacteroidota > Bacteroidia > Cytophagales > Cyclobacteriaceae > ELB16-189. The sequence goes on along the minus strand of JANPBK010000178.1, from coordinate 2,975 downwards.
ACGTACTTCAAGGCAGATGGTGAGCCCGGATCATTAGAGAAAGGATTAAACCGTGTTTGTCAATATGTGACCGATGCCATCGAAGATGGATTTACCATTATCATTCTTTCCGATAGAAGTTTTGATAGCGGCCACGCGCAGATTCCGTCTTTACTAGCAGTGTCTGCCGTGCATCATGATTTAATTCGAAAGGGCCTTCGCGGAAAAGTAGGATTGTTGGTAGAGGCTGGCGATGTGTGGGAAACCCATCACTATGCAACACTGGTCGGTTTTGGTGCTTCAGGGGTCAATCCGTATTTGGTGTACCAAACCATTCACGACATGAAGAAGCGCAACCTCTTCAGTGAAGAACTCACCGAAGAGAAAGCGCTCTATAATTATAAAAAAGCTGTTGCAGGTGAGTTACTCAAGGTGATGAGCAAAATGGGCATTAGCACGTTGCAATCGTACCATGGAGCTCAGATTTTCGAAGCCCTGGGAATTCATCAAGAAGTCATCGACCCTTATTTTACGGGAACCGTTTCTCGCATTGGTGGATTAAAGTTAGATGACATCGCCAAAGAAGCATTGGCAAAACATTCACTTGCTTTCCCAAAGACGGCCAATTCAAATCCAAAATTAGAAGTAGGCGGAGTCTATCAATGGAAGCAGCGTGGTGAAGCTCATCTATTCAATCCACAAACCATTCATCTGCTACAGCAATCGACCAAAGCAAAAGATTACAATCTCTTCAAAAAATACTCTACACTCATCAACGATCAAAGCGAAAAAGCCATCACGCTTCGCAGCTTGCTGAAATTTAAAAAGGGAAAATCTATTCCGCTGAGTGAAGTGGAGTCGAAAGAAAGTATTTTCAAACGATTCGCTACGGGTGCGATGTCCTTTGGATCTATTTCCCATGAAGCTCACAGCACTTTGGCGATTGCCATGAATCGCATCGGTGGAAAAAGCAACTGTGGCGAAGGCGGTGAAGATGAAATTCGATTTGTAAAAAAGGCAAATGGCGATTGGGAAAACTCAGCCATTAAGCAAGTCGCGTCCGGGCGGTTTGGTGTGACGAGTCATTACCTGACTAACGCCAAAGAATTGCAAATTAAAATGGCACAGGGTGCGAAGCCTGGAGAAGGCGGCCAGTTGCCGGGGCATAAAGTAGATGATTGGATTGGAAGAGTGCGTCACTCCACTCCAGGTGTTGGTTTGATCTCACCTCCTCCCCATCACGATATTTATTCTATCGAAGATTTAGCGCAGCTCATCTTTGATTTAAAAAATGCCAATCTCGAAGCGCGTATCAGTGTGAAGTTGGTATCAGAAGCCGGTGTTGGAACTATTGCATCTGGCGTAGCGAAAGCGCATGCCGATGTGATCTTAATTGCCGGTCATGATGGCGGCACGGGTGCATCGCCTATCAGTTCGATACGCCATGCTGGTTTGCCGTGGGAACTTGGCTTGGCCGAAGCGCATCAAACATTAGTTAAAAATAAGTTACGAGGAAGAGTGGTCTTGCAAACCGATGGACAGATTCGCACCGGAAAAGATTTAGCTATTGCCGCCTTGCTTGGCGCAGAAGAATGGGGGGTGGCAACTGCCGCGTTGGTCACGACCGGTTGCATCATGATGCGCAAATGCCACTTGAATACCTGCCCGGTTGGCGTGGCCACTCAAAACAAAGAATTGCGTGCTCTCTTTACGGGCAAGCCGGAATACGTGGTGAACTTATTTGAATTTTTAGCGGAGGAGCTGCGTGAGATCATGGCGGAATTAGGCTTTAGAAAAGTGAGTGAAATGGTGGGGCAGGCCGATCGACTTGAATTGAGTGAAGGCGATGCCCATTGGAAAAATCATCATCTGGATTTGTCTCCGTTGCTATTCAAAGGGCCAATGAATTTAGATGTAGCCTTGTTCAAGCAAGAAGAGCAAGATCATGAAATTGAAAATGTGCTCGATCGGAAATTGATTGCCAAAGCGCAAGGTGCGTTGAAGAACGTGGAAAATGTAAATGATAGTTTTTCTATTTCCAATCAAGATCGTGCCGTGGGGGCGATGCTTTCCAATGAGATTTCAAAAATCTATGGCGGGCCGGGTCTGCCAAAAGATACGATCCATTATAAATTCACAGGCACTGCGGGACAAAGCTTTGGTGCCTTTACAACGGGTGGCGTAACGTTTGAATTGGAAGGTGATGCAAATGACTATTTTGGAAAAGGGTTATCGGGAGGAAAGTTGATTCTCTATCCGAATAAAAAATCAACCTACAATGCAGGAAAAAATATCATTGCGGGCAACGTTGCTTTCTTTGGGGCCACCTCCGGTGAAAGTTATATCAATGGAATGGCCGGTGAACGTTTTGCCGTGCGTAACTCGGGAGTACAAGTTGTAGTAGAGGGTGTGGGTGATCATGGCTGTGAGTACATGACCGGTGGGACCGTAGTAATCTTAGGAGACACCGGAAGAAACTTTGCTGCCGGAATGAGCGGTGGTGTTGCCTACGTGTGGGATGTGAATAAAACTTTCGTGAAAAACTGCAACATGGAAATGGTGTTGCTAGATACTTTGGAAAATGAAGACGAGTTGCTATTAAAGAAAATGATCCTATCGCATCATGAGTTTACTCAAAGCAAAATAGCGGCTCACATCTTAAGCTACTGGCAAACTGCTTTTAAACATTTTGTAAAAGTGATGCCGACAGATTACAAAGCCGTTCTAGAAAAGAAAAAGATTAATCAATTAGCCAATACTACATTTAGCCAATCACATTGACTATTCACTAATTGATCATTGAACATTAAAGCAAATGGGAAAGCCAACCGGATTTTTAGAATTTGATAGAGAGTTGCCGAAAAAACGCGATTCAAAAGAGCGCATTAACGACTATAATGAAGTAGAGGCTGCGATTGATACGAAGATTGGTGTGAAGCAGGCTTCGCGCTGTATGGATTGCGGCACTCCGTTTTGTCATTCAGGTTGTCCGCTTG
>JANPBK010000177.1:0-21516 GCA_031430395.1 Cyclobacteriaceae bacterium | reverse complement strand
TGGTGATGCGTCCTTGCGGATCGATGCTGAGCTGCGGAATGTTGGTAGCATTACCATAGCTGCCGAATGTGACGGCCGTGTTAGCTAATGAGATGGTACCCGTTGTAGTGAAAGGGCCACCGGTTAGTCCGGTGCCGGTAGCCACATTTGTTACAGTTCCCCCTGCGGCAAGAGTTGCAGGCGTCCAGTTGGTGCCATTAAACTGCAACACCTGATTGATAGTAGGAACGGTAGCGGCCACGGTAGTTCCTTTTAGTTTATCAACAGAAACGGCAGGCAATGTTCCGCTTACATCTCCACCGAGAGTGGGGATGCTGCTCAATTTGGTATTGAAAGTATTCCAATCGGCACTGGTCAAAAGACCGGTGACAGCATTGGTAGCAGTAGGGATAGTTTGGTTAGAAGCAGCGGTAATTCTTCCTTGCTGATCCACTGTAAATTGTCCCACAGCTGTCGTTGTTCCATAAGAACCAATAGTCACCGCAGTATTAGCAAGTGATATGGAACCTGTGGTGGTAATAGGACCACCGGTTAAGCCAGTTCCTGTAGCTACGTTTGTTACCGTTCCCGCACCTCCGGCTGTAGCCCATTGGATTCCGGTAGCGGTAGATTGTAAAAGTTGACCATTGGTGCCTCGTGGTAAGCGAGTGGCAGATGTGCCATCATGAATAAGCAGGTCACCTGATGTAGTGACTATGTTTGAATTAAGTTTGGTTGCGTCACCTGCGTCAACATAGGTTTTGTTGGCTGCATCAGTGCCTGCTGTTGGGGTTGCCAGGTTCGTTATTTTCCTGGTGCCAAGGCTTACATCGGCAGTGGCTGCGCCAAAATTGCTTAGCGGAAAAGTAGCGGGAGCAGTAGCAGTGGCTACATTGGAAGCATTACCCACAAAGATTTGATTATTGGGCAAAGCGGGTGTTCCACCTGCAGCAGCTCTGGGTTCCCATTTGTTTTGGGTTGCATTCCAGGTTAGTACTTGTCCATCGGTGAGAGCTACACCGGCATCTCTGGTGACAGTCCATTGATTGGTGCCTCCATCCCATTGCAACAGTTGTCCACGTTGCAGTCCGGCCGTAGGGGCGGTATTAGAAAGAAGCAGTTGTGAAGTGAAGCCTGCCCCTGATCCTATTTGTACAAAGTTGCCGTTTATCTGAATTCCTTGAGATCCTGCACCTCCGAATCCATTCCAGATTGTGCCATCGTGGTAATGTACCGTTTGGGTGATTGAATTGTAAACGATCATACCGGCTTTTCCAAAAGTGCCGAGGGTTGTTACGGTAGGAATAATTAATCCCTGACTACCATCTCCCACCAAAAGCAACACTGCCTTTGGATCGGGGGTGACGGTGCCTGTTGTACCGATAGCTACCTGCGCCAAGCCAACATTGGCCAAGCAAAAGGAAGCAAGGAAGAGCATAATGCGGGCAGATAGTAATGGAAGGCGGCTCATGTTATTGGAATTAGCTTAATAAATACTAGGCAATATAAATCATTATTACCTTTTTTTGATGAAAGGAAACCATCCCTTTTTTGAGGAATGTAAACGCACGCATTTTAGCTTTGGGATTGGTTATGATTACGCCTTCTTTAAAGTTCTAAAAAGGATGTGAAATCAGCAATGGAAGGAAATCATTTTGCTTTTTAGCACCTTGAAAAAGTAAAAGAACAACGTGTTACATACAACTGGTAGAAATTTTAATGGGGAGGGTGCACAGCCAGATAAGGTTGAATGATCAAATAGATTACGGCCCCTGCAAAATAGCCAAGCATAGCTAAAAGTGAGATTTTCTTCACATACCAAATAAAATCAATTTTTTCAATACCCATGGCTGCAACTCCAGCAGCAGAACCAATAATTAGAATACTACCTCCTGTGCCAGCACAATATGCCAAATATTCCCACACCATATGATCTTGATAAAAGACATCCAAATTGTACATCCCCATGCTGGCAGCTACTAGCGGAACATTATCAATGACTGCGGACATTAATCCAATGAGTGTAACGATAATACGTTGATCACCGATTGAATGATCTAACCAGGCAGCCAGATGATGAAGAGCTTGCATGGATTCCAATGCGCCAACGGCCATCAAAATTCCTAAAAAGAACAAGACGCTGGGAACATCGATCCGCGAAAGAGCCCCTGCGGCTGTATAATTTTTCTTTACTGCTTCGTCCAGATCTGGATTGATAAGCTCGGAGACGACCCACAATACCCCAAGTCCCAGCAGCATACCCATATAAGGGGGTAAATGGGTAAAGGTTTTAAAGATCGGAACAAAAATAAGGGCACCGATTCCCAGAAAAAGCATGAGTCTACCAGAACTTACTTCATCTACGTGATGCTTGCTGTGATGCTCATGAGCTTCTCCTAAAGTTCCTTTGAGCGTAAAGTTGAGAAAGAGCAGGGGAACTAGCATGCATGCAACACTAGGAAGGAACAAGGTTACCATAATATTGCCTGTGGAGATTTGTCCGCCAATCCAAAGCATGGTGGTAGTAACATCACCGATCGGAGTCCAAGCACCCCCTGCGTTTGCAGCAATTACAATCATGCCCACAAAGAACATGCGCATTTCCCTATTAGGTATTAATTTTCGTATCAGCGAAATCATTACGATGGTCGTTGTCAGGTTGTCCAAGACAGAAGACAAGAAAAAGCTAACCCAACAAATAATCCAAAGAAGTGTTTTTGGGTTCTTAGTATGAATCCGATCAGTGATAAATCTGAAGCCATGATGGGCATCTACTAATTCAACAATAGTCATGGCACCCATAAGAAAAAATAGAATTTGAGCAATGCCACTCAGGTGTTCGGACAATGAGAATGTTACAAATTCACGATACAACTCACCGGAAGAAAGGGCGCTGAATTTTTCACCTAAGTCAATCTTCAGCACCTCCAGAAAAGAAGTGTAGGCTTCACTATTCGTAACTGACGATGAGGGATCAGAAAGCACAAAAAGTGTCCAACAAAGAACTCCGGTCAGTAGAGCAGAGGCCGTCTTGTTTATTTTAATTGGATGCTCTAGAGCAATGGCGAGGTAGCCTAATATGAAGATAAGAATGATAGCAATTTCCATAGCCTTAGGTTTGGTCTATGGTAAATATAGGCGGAAAAATCAAAACTCAAACGAGTGCATTTGAAATTTCATTTCGTGAAATGTGGCAACGGGATTCCAACACCCCGCATGCAGAATCAATTTCACAAGTTAAAAAGTCCCTCGTTTAATAGATTCAATGCCTTCTCTTTCTGGGAGGTATCTACCAGAATGGAGATATTATTATGACTTCCACCAAATGAGACCATTCGAATCTTGATGGTCGCCAAGGCATCGAAAACTTCTTTGAGCACTGCTTCTTTTTCTGCCAGTGCGTTGCCAACGATGCATATGATGGTTTGGTTTGAGTCTACTTCGATGGTTCCAAAGCTTTGTAGTTCAGTTACAATTTCGTTCAATCTGTTGCTTTCATCGATGGTCACAGAAACAGCCACCTCTGAGGTGGAAATCATATCGATAGATGTTTTGTTCTTTTCAAACACCTCAAATACTTTTCTCAAAAATCCATATGCCAATAGCATCCTAGAAGACTTGATATTGATGGCGGTAATTCCATCTTTGGCCGCGATAGCTTTGAACTGTCCACGTGATCCTTTATCACTGATAATGGTGCCTGCAGCTTTTTCATCCATGGTATTCTTTAACCTGACAGGTACTGAATATTTTTGAGCCGGCACGATGGTAGAAGGATGCAAAATTTTAGCTCCGAAATAGGCCAACTCAGACGCTTCATCAAAAGTGAGTTCAGCAATGGGCATCGTCTTTTTTACAATGCGAGGATCGTTGTTGTGCATGCCATCGATATCTGTCCAGATTTGTATTTCTTCTGCCCGTATGGCGGCCCCGATCAAGGAGGCAGTATAATCGCTGCCACCTCGTTTTAGGTTATCAATTTCATTTTTGTGATTGCGGCAGATGTACCCTTGTGTGACGATGATCTCAACGGGCATCGTGGTTAAAATCGGCCGAAGGCGCTCGCTTATTTTTTCTAATTCTGGTTCGTTATTCTCATCAATTGACATAAAGTGAAGCGCGGGAAGTAATCGAGCACTTACTTTTCTTTCTTGTAAATGGTGATAAAATAATTCTGTCGATATCAACTCTCCTTGAGCTAACAATTCACGGTTACTCCGGTCATCGAATTTTCCGGCTGCCAATAATCGAAAAAGGCTGAAATACCTGCTTACTATTTCTTGCCCAATGGCTTGATAGGCGGTAGAGCTATAAAGTTCTTTGATGAATTGGAGGTAATGCTTTTCTAATTCATTGATCTCTTGTTGAGCACCAGTTTGTTGCTGCGCAAACAAATGTTCACCAATACGCACTAATGTGTTGGTAGTTCCGCTAAGGGCAGATAGCACCACAATTTTTTTTCCGGGCATTCCCTGCACGAGATCAGCAATCTTTTTCATTCGCTCGGGCTTGCCTACGGACGTGCCACCAAATTTTACGACTACCATGTTGACTTAATTTAAGGGAGGCAAATATAAATCGGGAAGGTGTAAAAAGACTGGAGTACCAGGAATAAATTGGTGTATCATGAATGCAACGGTTTTCGAGACCATAAAAAAAGCCCCGCTTTTGCGAGGCTCTTTTATAAATGGAGGATTCGGATATTACTTCTTCACCTCTTCATACTCTACATCCTGTGCATCTGCACCTCCGGTGGTACTTCCTGCGCCAGTATTGGCATCCGCTCCCGGAGTTGGTTGCGCACTTCCATCAGGTTGTTGACCACCCTGGGCATACATCTCTTGGGAGGCAGCTTGCCAGGCAGCGTTCAAGGCATTCATTGCCGTATCAATGGCTGCTAGATCTTGACTCGCATGGGCTTCTTTTAATTTTATCAGCGCACCATTGATGGCTGATTTATTCCCTTCTGAAAGTTTTTCACCGAATTCTTTTAATTGCTTTTCTGTTTGGAAAATCAAAGAATCTGCCTGATTGATTTTTTCTACTTTCTCTTTTTCTTTCTTATCACTTTCGGCATTGGCTTGTGCCTCTTGCTTCATCTTTTGAATTTCGGCATCCGTTAATCCGCTGGACGCTTCGATGCGAATCTTTTGCTCTTTGCCGGTGCCTTTATCTTTTGCTGCTACATGAAGAATACCGTTTGCATCGATATCAAAGATCACTTCAATTTGGGGTACCCCACGTTGTGCCGGTGGAATTCCATCCAAATGGAAACGTCCGATGGTACGGTTGTCTTTCGCCATAGGGCGTTCACCTTGCAATACGTGTATTTCTACAGATGGCTGGCTATCTGATGCGGTCGAAAACACTTCTGATTTTTTAGAAGGAATAGTTGTGTTCGACTCGATCAACTTCGTCATCACACCGCCCATGGTTTCGATACCCAATGAAAGAGGAGTGACATCCAACAACAATACATCTTTCACTTCACCAGTCAACACACCACCTTGAATGGCAGCACCCACGGCTACCACCTCATCAGGGTTAACACCCTTCGATGGTTTCTTGCCGAAGAATTTTTCTACTTCTTCTTGTATGCGAGGGATGCGTGTTGAACCACCTACTAAAATCACTTCGTCAATTTGTGAAACTGAATAACCTGAATCAGCCATTGCTTTTTTACAAGGCTCTAGTGTTCTCTTAATCAAATCATCGCATAATTGTTCAAACTTTGCGCGGCTTAATTTTTTTACTAAGTGTTCAGGGACACCATCCACTGAAGTGATATATGGTAAGTTAATTTCGGTTTCGTTACCGCTAGACAATTCAATCTTTGCTTTTTCAGAGGCTTCTTTCAAGCGTTGCAAGGCCATTGGATCTTTGCGTAGATCAATGTTCTTATCAGACTTGAATTCATCGGCCAACCAATTCATCACGCGCATATCAAAGTCATCACCACCCAGGTGAACGTCCCCATTGGTTGATTTCACTTCAAATACACCATCCCCTAATTCTAATATAGACACATCGAATGTACCACCACCTAAGTCGTACACTGCGATTTTCATGTCTTTGTTTTTCTTATCTAATCCATAAGCCAAAGCTGCTGCTGTAGGCTCGTTAATTATACGCTTAACATCAAGCCCTGCAATTTGTCCAGCTTCTTTTGTTGCTTGACGCTCTGCATCATTGAAGTAAGCAGGTACGGTAATAATAGCATCTGTTACTGTAGTGCCAAGATAATCTTCTGCAGTGCTTTTCATTTTCTGCAAAATCATCGCAGAAATTTCTTGTGGAGTATACATTCGATCTCCGATACGTACTCGGACGGTGTCATTGTTCCCACTTTCTACCTGATAAGAGACCATTTTCTTCTCACCACTCACTTCATTGAATTTTTTCCCCATGAAGCGCTTGATCGAAGAAACTGTATTGGTTGGATTAGTGATCGCCTGACGTTTAGCAGGATCACCCACTTTGCGTTCTCCTTTTCCATTATCCAAAAAGCCAATAATAGACGGAGTTGTTCTCCGACCTTCGCTATTTGCAATCACCACCGGCTCGTTGCCCTCCATTACGGCCACGCAACTGTTGGTGGTTCCTAAGTCTATTCCTATGATCTTTCCCATATCGGTTATTGTTAATTTATTCTTATTTCTAAGCGCTTGAAGTCAATGATTATGCCACATGATTTTTGCTGCCAAATAGTGACAGAGTGACATAGAATGATGTTTTTTTTAGTTAAATATGTGTTAATTGGGCGTATTTCAGGCATACTGCATAGGTTCGCAGATTAGGGTCAATTACCAAGTATCCATCCAATAGAAAATCCTGGGCACTATAAATAGTTGATTTCCACTTACAGCATTCAGCTACCCCTTCTAAATATCGCCAACTATAACTCTGCCCTTTTCTCTATTTTTGAATCTAATTATAATTTCTAATCAGCATATGCCAGGTGTCCTAAAATCTGTAGCGGGTAAAAGTAAAATCAACTTGAGCTCCAAGAAAATTTCAATCGTAGTAGCGGAATGGAACGAAGACGTGACAGAGCCCCTTTTTCAAGGAGCTCACGATACGCTGCTGACACTAGGTGTTAGAAAGAAGAATATTGTTCGCAAAAGTGTACCGGGAAGTTTTGAGTTACCTCTCGCAGCTCAGTGGGAAGCTGAGAAAAAAGATGTAGCAGCTGTTATTTGCTTGGGCTGCGTCATCCAAGGTGACACCCCCCACTTCGATTATGTTTGCCAAGGAGTCACCTATGGCATCATGAAAGTGATGTTGAAAACAAATAAACCGGTAGCCTTTGGTGTACTTACTACGTTGACTAAAAAGCAAGCCATGGATCGAGCCGGTGGTAAACTAGGTAACAAGGGAGAAGAGGCGGCACTCACAGTAGTAAAAATGTTGGAATTGAAATAGCTGTAAAAAATGATACAAAAATTTTTAGATCAATTCTCTCGTTTTTTTGTTGGAGGGCTTCTTATTTTCTCTGGCTTGATAAAGCTCAACGACCCGATCGGTACTCAAATAAAAATGGAAGAGTACTTTGAAGTGTTTTCTGAAGACTTTGGCTCTTTTTTTCATTACTTCATTTCGTGGTCATTAGAGATTGGCATGATCATGATCATTTTAGAATTAGCGCTAGGCGCTGCCATCATCGTTTACTGGCGTATGAAGTTGACTACTTGGGTGCTGCTTGGCCTCATGATTTTCTTCACCTTCTTAACGTTCTATTCTGCTTACTTCAATAAGGTTACAGATTGCGGCTGCTTCGGAGATGCCATCAAACTAACACCATGGGAGTCATTTACCAAGGATGTGGTGTTAATGGTTTTTGTTATGCATTTATTTTGGTATCGGAATAATTACAAGCCACTCCTCCGCACACGGGAAGGTCATTTAGTAGTCTATGGTACTATCGTGCTTAGTTTATTTTTGGGTGTGTATGCTATTCGTCATTTACCATTTATCGATTTTAGGGCCTATCGCATTGGCAATAATATCCCCGCACAAATGTTAGCGGAAGAACAACCGGTTATAGAATATTTATTTGAAAAAGACGGGCAACGAGTTTCTTCTTCCAAGTTTTTGAGTGAACAAGAAGGCTATAAATATATTTCTTCCAAGGTATTGAATGAAGAAAAGATCAAGCCGAAAATTACTGATTATTCGGTGACGAGTCCGGAAGGAGAAGATAAAACACAATATACTTTTCAAGGTGCTCGATTATTGATCGTCATCTACGATGTTAAGAAAGCATCTGATAAAAATATTTTGGCGGTCAGAAATTTGACTAAAGAATTGGAGGGCAAGGTGGATTGTTTTGTGTTGACTTCCTCAAGTGAAGAATCAATGGAAGCATTTCGCCATGAGCACCAATTAGCGGTACCTTATTATTATTCTGATGCAACCGTTTTGAAGACCATCATTCGATCTAATCCCGGTATTGCATTGTGGAAAAACGGAACAGTATTGGGCAATTGGCATCACAATAACACACCTTCATCAACAGAAGTCCTGAAACTCTTACAATGAAACTATTTCTCATTGGACTTCCCGGTTCTGGCAAAACTACCTTGGCCAAGGAACTTGCTAAAAAGTGCGATCTGCCTTATCAGGATTTAGATCAAGAAATTGAGAAGGAGGAACAAAAAACAGTGCCTCAAATTTTCAAAGATCATAAAGAACCGTATTTCCGACAATTAGAATCTCAGTTACTTAAGGATATATGCCGGGCAGACGAAAATTTTGTGCTGGCAACGGGCGGTGGGACGCCTTGTTTTTTTGACAATATGAAGGTGATGAATGAGGCCGGCATCACTATATTCTTAGATGTCTCTGCAATGGAAATTGCGCACCGCATCGTTTCATCGAAAGGAGAGGAGCGACCTCTTTTAAAATCAAATGGAATAGACGGGCTAAAAGACCAAATAGAATTTTTACGATCTCAGCGTATTACTTTTTATAAACAGGCAAAAAAGATTTATGCAGGAAATGATATTACGGTTGATAAAATATTTAAAGACCTTAAAAGTTAAAACGGAAATCCAACAGTAAACATGATTCGCGTTGTGGAATTGGAATAATTCACATAGGGGCTAACAGGAGAAGCAACAGCGTATGGCACATAATATCCATCACCCTGAGTATTAATAACGGCCAAGTCTACAAAAAATTTGGAAGCACGATACCCAACGCCTCCACTGATAGAAATCACATTCGTCAAGGAGTAGTTGATACGATCAGTAGGTTTACGCAAATACGGATCACCCATAAAATTATACCCTGCACGAATTCTGAATTTCTTAATTCTGTATTCACCACCTATTCGGATATTAGTAGCAGCCTTAAAACGGGAACTAATTTTGTTGTTCACTTCGTTGCCGGCATCTATGGTGAGACTATAGGACTGTTGACTGAAATTGTTTGTGGAGGCATTGCTATAATTGACCATCTCAATATCTGCTGTAACAAATCCTCTCTTAGGTAGAAATAAAGCCATGCCGATTGTAAATCGCGAAGGTGTGCTCAACCCGTAACTCACAGGATCATCAATCGTGGAGGAATTGACATTATTTAAAAGAACAGAACCGGTTCCATAATAATCAAAATTGTTCCAACTCGTATTCATGCTGGCATTGTAGGTGTCGTTGAGTTGATAAACGGTAGGAGTGACATAAGAAATTCCAAACTGAATAATATCCAATGGTCTATAGAGAGCACCAAGTGTTAAATTAACTCCACTACCGGTCGTAGACCTTGACTCATTTAATTGTAAGCTATTGAAGCATCCGTTGCAATTCATTTGTTGACCCGTGTAGTCTTCTTTATAGGTTTTTTCATAACTATACCGAACAGAGGTTATGCCAAGACCTGCGCCCAGAAATACCTTATCCATAAAATTTGCCCCATAAGAAAAACTCCATTGATTTTGCGATCCAGTTGTTTTTACGGTTTCACTTTGTAATGGCTTACCAATTACATCCGTGAAATAAACTGTTGTGTCAGGGTTGGGGGGTGTAGGTCCAAGCAGGTAATTCTCATATCCCAAAAAGGCAGGCGTGTTAACATTATCTCCATTTCCGGCAGCGCTTCTATTTGGATCAAACTTTGGGTCAAACTGATCTTTTGTATAACCATTTGAAACTTCTATGATATAATCAATGATGGAGCTTCCATTATTCTGGCCTTTATATTCGAAGCCACCATTAAAATCATTGATTCGATTGAGTGTAATCGCGAATGTTCCGCCTAAATAGGGGGCTTTGTCATCATTTTTGTTAGCTCCAAAGACCACGCTTAGACCGGGTATGCTTAGGTTAGCACTTGAGTAAGATGAATTTGAAATAGTCGGAATGATCTTATTGTTGATGTCAGCGTTCAATGTTGTGTAAGCGGAATTGGCATTTTGGAGGCTGAATGCGGGGGTGAAAGTGATTTCATTTCGGTTGTACATACCAAGTCCTGCGGGGTTAGACAAACCAGAACTAAAGTCACCACCTAAAGCTACTTGCGCTCCCCCCATGGCTTGAATCCGAGCGCTGCCTCCAGCGTTCTGCCTTGAAAATAATAAAGCCTGTTCTATAAAATAGTTTTGAGCATTAAGTTCAATGGAAAAGAACATAGCAATAACTCCAGGCAGCAGCCAGAATTTTTTAATACGCATGGATTAGAATTTAATATGGATTAATTAATCCCTTCCTCTACGTGAACCACCTCCACTACTTCCACCACCAGTAGTAACTGCGCCTCCGCCACCACTATTAAAGGATGAAGAGCGGCCTCCACCGGAATCACTTCGGGATCCCCAATTATTGTTATTCCAACTGTTGTTGTAATTCTGCTGATAAGAACGAGAATTTGTCCACGTATTGCTTTCCCGATTTACTTGAGCATCATTTCTCCAGGTTCTATTATAATAAGGTTGAGAAGTCGAATTAGCAGCAACACGGCCACCCGTAATACCAATATCATTTCTTCCACGAACACCATTGGAACTATAATAACGATCAACTTCCAGATTTCTGGTCGATTGTGGTCTTGGACGATCAACTACAAGAATGGTATTGGATCCATAACGATACGGATTATAGAAAGAATTGTATCCCCCGTAGTAAGAATTCATTCCATAATAATTATTTCCAAAGCCGTAAGGGCTTCCGTATCCAAAACCGTATCCAAATCCTGAACCAAAGCTCAATCCTAATGATAAACCGGAACCATAAAATCCATTACCCATCATCGAATATGGGCTATATCCATATCCTGTATTATAAGGATTGCTGAAACTTCCATAGTTATTGTATCCATTATTAAAACCATTGTAGCCACAATTGCAATTAGTTGAATTGCTTACCAAATTTTGATTGACAGATGTTGGTTGATAATTCGGAGTAAAATAGGGTGTGGTAGAAGTTTTATCACCAAACATTTTCACACCCGAAATATATTCAGGATTCACATTTCGGGCGGAATAGCTATCTGTTGGGTTGATCGTGCTCGCTATTTCACTCTCGGTTATTCTTCTTGCATTGTCAGAAGATAAAACTAATTGATGAGATGCATTTAATGCAGCTCTGTCCTTAGAAGTAAAGTACATATCATCATCTTCAGTGCTTTGTGCGAACACACAAACACTGGCGGCTAATGCCAAAATGGTCAAGAATGCTACTTTATTTTTCATTGTATGCAGGATAGTATCCACAGTTATAACGTAAATCTACTCAATATAGATATCTAATGGTAGCAATTTTAGTGCTAAGAAAAGCTGGCATTCGTCTTTGGCAAAATACCTCGGAAAAACAGAGTTGTTGAGCCTCAATCCTACCAATACTTCTATATTTGCCGCTTAAACCATAAAATAAGCATCGAATAGGAATGGGAAAAGAGATCACGAGCCGCGCTGACGATTATTCACAGTGGTATATTGACCTAGTAAAAAAAGCCGATTTGGCAGAGAATTCGGATGTTCGTGGGTGTATGGTGATAAAGCCATATGGTTACAGTATTTGGGAAAAAATGCAACAGGCTTTAGACAAAATGTTTAAAGATACTGGACATTCGAATGCTTATTTTCCACTTTTTGTTCCGAAAAGTTTATTCGAGGCAGAAGAAAAAAATGCTGAAGGCTTTGCTAAAGAATGCGCCATTGTTACGCACTATCGTTTAAAATCTGATCCCAACAAACCCGGGAAATTAATGGTCGACCCGGAAGCGAAGTTGGAAGAGGAGTTGGTAGTGCGCCCTACTAGCGAGGCGATTATTTGGAGTACCTATAAAAAATGGATTCAATCTTACCGTGATTTGCCATTGCTGATTAACCAATGGGCAAACGTTGTGCGCTGGGAAATGCGCACTCGACTTTTTTTACGTACGGCAGAATTTCTTTGGCAGGAAGGGCATACTGCACATTCTACTTCCGCAGAAGCGGTGGCCGAAACAAAACAGATGCTCGATGTTTATGCCGAGTTTGCCGAAACATTTATGGCCATGCCTGTCATCAAAGGAAAAAAATCTGAAGGCGAGCGTTTTCCTGGAGCGGTAGATACCTATTGTATAGAAGCGATGATGCAAGACGGTAAGGCTTTACAAGCAGGCACTTCGCATTTCTTAGGACAAAATTTCGCAGATGCTTTTGACGTTCAGTTTACAAATAAAGAAGGGAAACTTGAAAAAGTGTGGGGCACATCTTGGGGAGTGAGTACACGGTTAATTGGAGGATTGATCATGGCGCATTCAGATGATGACGGCTTGATATTGCCACCTAAGTTGGCTCCTATTCACGTGGTCATTGTGCCAATTTTTAGAAATGAAGAAGAGTTGAGCAAAGTTTCTGCTAAGGCAGAAGCAATTGCTAAAGAGTTGCGTCAGATTGGATTGTCTGTAAAATTTGATAATCGAGATAATTTAAAGCCTGGCTATAAGTTTGCAGAGTATGAATTGAAAGGTGTGCCAGTCCGTATAGCTATAGGGCCACGCGATTTAGACAATGGAACGGTGGAAGTGGCTCGCAGAGATACGAAAGAGAAGAAAGTGATGCAAATGGATTCTGTAGCAAGTGAAATCCCTCAACTCCTTGAAGATATTCAGCAAAATATTTACCAGAAGGCACTAAAATTTAGAAACGAGAAAATCACAAGGGTGGATTCGTATGATGATCTAAAAAAAGTGCTGGATGAAAAAGGCGGATTTGTTTCTGCGCATTGGGATGGGACCTCTGAAACTGAAACCAAGATCAAAGAGGAAACCAAGGCGACTATTCGTTGTATTCCTTTAGATGCAAAACAAGAGAACGGAATCTGTATCTATTCTGGAAAGGCATCTATGCAACGGGTGTTGTTCGCCAGGGCCTATTAAGCTTATCCTTGTAGCTTGTGATTAAGAATTCAAAATTGAGCTAAATTATAGTAGTTTTGGCACTCTTATGATCAACTGTAATAATGCAAATGATTAATTTCAACTTTAAAACCTTGAAATAAGAAAGTGATCGAATTATCAACTGTCATATCTCTTCTAGTCTTTGGCCTCATTTTAGTGGTGGCCGAAATCATTTTTGTGCCAGGTACTACCTTGGTAGGCGTACTTGGATTTTGCTTTTTAATGGTAGGTGTAGGTTTGAGTTTTAAGTATTTCGGAAGTGAAATTGGCTGGATTACCCTAGGTTCTACATCCGTAGCTTGCGGTGGACTTTTGTATTTTTCATTTACTACCAATGCATGGAAAAGGTTTTCACTCAAGTCTTCCAGTAGTAGCAAGTTAAACGAAGGGGAGTTGGATCAATTGAGAGTGGGCATGGAGGGGCAGGCGATCTCTGCATTACGTCCCGTAGGAAAAGCCGAGTTGAATAATCAAACGGTGGAAGTTAAAACAAACGGTGACTACGTAGATAGCGGAAGTCGCATTCGAATTATTAAAGTATTGTCAAATCAAATAATCGTAGAACCTTTAAATTAAAATACCAACAAAACTATGGAAGGCTTAGCATTTATCTTTATTGTTTTTCTCGGAATCATCGGATTCTTCATGTTCATGTATTTTGTTCCTGTGGGTTTGTGGATAACAGCCATCTTTTCGGGAGTAAAAGTTACGATCGGTCAATTAATCGGGATGAGGCTCCGTAAAATTCCACCTAGTATCATTGTCAACTCATTGATTACTGCCACCAAGGCAGGTATTCCTTTAACACCAAGCGATCTGGAGACCCATTACCTGGCAGGTGGTGATGTGCCCAATGTCATTAAAGCGTTGATCTCTGCGGACAAAGCAAATATTAGTTTGACTTTCAAGCAAGCAACGGCTATTGACTTAGCGGGGCGTAATGTATTTGAAGCGGTGCAGATTTCAGTAAATCCAAAAGTAATTAACACGCCAAAGGTAGCTGCCGTAGCAGCGGATGGTATTCAATTGATTGCCATTGCACGTGTAACGGTGCGAGCCAGCCTTGCGCAGTTAGTAGGGGGTGCAGGTGAAGAAACTATTTTAGCTCGTGTGGGAGAAGGAATTGTTACCTCTATCGGTTCAGCGGCTTCGCATAAAGAAGTATTAGCAAACCCTGATAAAATATCAAAATTAGTTTTATCACGTGGTCTAGATGCAGGAACAGCATTTGAAATATTATCTATTGATATTGCTGATGTGGATGTTGGTGCAAACATTGGTGCTAAGTTACAAACAGATCAAGCGGCTGCTGATTTACGTGTTGCGGAAGCAAGAGCGGAAGAACGCAGAGCGATGGCCGTGGCCGTAGAGCAAGAGATGAAAGCAAAGGCACAAGAAGCGCGTGCGAAAGTAATTGAGGCAGAAGCTGAAATACCAAAAGCTATTGCAGCTGCATTTGTTAGTGGAAACCTGGGCATCATGGATTACTATAAAATGCAAAATGTACAGGCCGATACTGAAATGAGAAACTCGATTTCGGGTTCAGGAAAAAGCACCGGCCCAGCAGCACCATCGAAATAAGTGATCGTCAATAATTCAATTCAGGTCTTTCTTGTATAAGGAAGACCTGAATTTTTTATACCCCTTCAGTAATATGAAACTGCTTGCGTAGACGTTCTTCCCCTTTTCCATCCATCATCATTACCAGATAATCACCTGTTTCTATTTTTAATGATCCTTCCGGATTCTTTATCAATTTACGTGCGCCATCAATATTTTTTACTAATCCAATTAAGACAACGTTGCAGGATTTCTTTAAATCAAAAAAAGCCTTTTCATAAAATATGCCGCTGAACGGATTGTCAGGCTGAACCAACACCTGTTTCATGTCATATTCATGGTCTTCATGTGCATAGGCTATCAATTCTTCTGTAAAAAGAGCCACATCAGGTTCATAAATATAACTGGCTAAAAGTTTCGAAGAGATTTCATTTTTTGAGATCGTATACATAACTCCGGCTGCTTGAAAAGTGCCTTTCAAATTGCCATTGTCTAAAGTGACCACATAATTGAGATTTGGAAAACGCTTTTTGATATTTATTATATATACCAGCTTTTCTGTGTCGTCATTTAAATTGATAAAGATGATGGAGGCATCGCGAATATTTGATTTTTCAATCAAGTCAAAATTATTGTAGTCTGAGTAAAGAGTGTACACTTTGTCTTCTTGATAATATTCCCGGATGATATCAATATTGCCTCGGTCTTTGGTGATCACAGCTACCTGCCTTCCAGCCCCAATCAAATGGCTAATGACAGATTGACCAAAGTCATTCCAACCAATGATCACAACGTGATTTTTGAAGTTGGTACCACTAAGTCCCAACATTTTGTTCTCCTGTACAGTACTCATAAAATTGGCAATTTGTCCTATAATTAAACCGTATACCCCTAAGCTAGAAATTAAAAATGCTAATCCAATCATTCTTCCCCAATAGCTGACAGGCAAGATATCTCCATAGCCTACAGTTGTCAGGGTTTCCATCAGGTACCAAATGGCATCTTGTGTAGTCACTAACTTACTTCCTGGAACACCTTTTTCCAAGTTCATTAGTATCGCTAACAAAAGTGAATAAGTGATTATCACGGAAGTCAGTATGATTACTGCCCGCTTCGTATTAAATCCTCGGATATGGAAACCTGCCATGGTGGAAAATTAATTCAAGATAGCAAAGATTTAAAAGTATCTCGATACTTTTTTAGAGATATTGAAATCATTCTTGACATTTCGTTAGAACTTTGTCCACCTCTTTCATTTCAATAATGCCGCGATGGTGCTCCCACGTGTTGTAGATATACGTTGCTAATTCTGCTATCTCGAGCGATGTCAAGGAAGCAATACCGTACATCTTTTTATTATATTTTTTTCCATTAACGTTGATCTCTCCATCTTTCCCATATTTCATAGAGCAGATAACCTCTTCAAAATATTGTTCCATGTAATCGGATTTATTGAGCGGAGGATAAACCCGACCTAACCCACCACCTTTTTTTTGATGACAGTTACTGCAATTTTTTATGTACAGTTGTTCACCTTCTACATAATATTGCTGGAACTTCGTGTCACTGCTGGTTGATTGGCTACAGGCTGCAAGTTGCAGACTGCAAGCTACATACCAAACAGCTCTTTTGAATTTTGATTGTTGAAAGCTGATCATTGGGCTCACCCTCTCCTTAATTTTTTGATGTCAACGATCAACTGATTCACATCATCCTCTTTAGTGCCATCGTACTTACCCCGTATTCTACCTTTTTTATCGATGAGAAGGAATGCGCCACTGTGAATAAAGCCATCGGGTTCTGTTTTATCCTCCATGGCCGTGGCAAAGTAGCTCGTCTGGGCTATCTTGTAAATCGAATCTTTGATGCCGGTCACAAAATGCCAGCGCTTACTTTCTACATCCAATCGCTCGGCAAAATCATGTAGGAGAGCAATCGTATCATATTCAGGGTCTATTGTATGAGAGAGTAAAAGTACATCGGGCATTTCTTGCGTTGCTTCATATACACGCATCATCTGCGTTTTCATAATCGGGCAAATGGTGCGGCAGGAGGTGAAAAAGAAATCGGCCACATAGATTTTGTCTTTGAAGGTTTCATTGTTTACCAAAGCGCTGTCCTGATCGACAAACTGAAACTTTGCAATCGTATGGTAGATGGTATCGTTTCCAACCACATCGCGCTCTCCAAAGATGGGTAAGTCCTTTTCTTTTGGAGAGCAGGAAAAGAGTAAGCAAGAACCCATCAGCACTAACTCAAGGTAGAATGTTAAATGTTGAATGTTGAGTTTAAAGTAGTTTGATTTCATCTCCTTCGTGTATTGTATGATGATCAATGGATAAAAGATTTTGTCCGAAATAGATCTTGTTTTCACGTTGTCTATATTTTGCAAGGGTAGCCAGTGGTTCCTTTCCTTTCTCGCCCGTATTTTGGTCTACAGTAGTAAGCACGCATCGGCTACAAGGTTTTACTCCTACAAATTTATTATTTCCAATAGTCAGCAGTTTCCAAGAATCTTCTTCATAAGGTTGACCGCCTGTAAATACTAAATTTGGTCGGAAGCGATTCATGGGTACTGGAAATTCCAAGCGACTATTAAGATCATCTAATGACGCTTGCCCAATCATCAGCAACGGATATCCATCTGAAAGACTGACATTTTCTTTTTTGATTTGGAAGTTGACATCTACCGCCCTTCTATTTTGTTCAGGGAAGTAAACAAGTTTACATTTTAGCCCCAATTTTTCAGAAAACCATCGACTGTATAGATCACTTACTTCAAAGGTTGTCACTTCATCATCCCAGATCTTGGCGTGTATTTCTATGGGAAGAGTTGAATGATTATTGGGTAACTCGATCGCATCGTTCCTGAAACTGATTTTAAATCCTTCAGCCAAAGGTTCTAACCTAAAAAGTGCCATTAAAGGGTAGATTCTTTGGGTGATGAAGACATTGTACTCATCAACAAGCATCCAACGCCTATCGTGTTGAAGCCCTTTTTCCATAACTGTGGAATGCGCAAGCCTTATTCCTCCCATAGATTTGATGGGGTATATCCAAATTTCACTCAAACGCATCTCGCCCATGAACTTTTATGTGATATTTTGCGCTAACTTAGTGAATAAGGAGTAAAGAATTATGAATAACGCGGCCGCCCTTTGGTATTTTGAGAGTGTGAATCTATATAACACGCTGTGCCCGCACAAGGTTAAAGCGATGGCCGGAAAGCATACTTTTTTGAATTTTAAACGGGATCAATTTATCTACTTCTTTGATGACAAAGCCACCCATATTTATATGATCGTAAATGGTCGTGTTAAGATAGGTCGCTATTTGGACGAAGGCAAGGAAATTACAACCGCCATTTTGTCGACTGGCGAAATATTTGGAGAGTTGGTACTGGCTGGTGAAGAGACGAGAAGAGATTTTGCCCAAGCGATGGATGACTGCACCATTTGTCCGTTAAGTTTGGATGAAATGAAAGAGCTCATGTACGAGAATCGTGAGCTCAGTTTTAAGATGCTAAAGTTCGTTGGGTTACGCTTGATGAAGCTGGAGAGGAAATTAGAATTACTTGTATTTAAAGATGCCCGTACTCGAATTATAGAATTTATTAAAGACGCAGCGTCCTGGAAAGGAAAGAAGGTGGGCTTCGAAACACTCATTCAAACTAAACTCACCCATCAGGATATTGCTTCATTGACGGGTACATCGCGTCAAACAGTTACTACGATCTTGAATGATCTAAAGGAGAAGAATTTAATCAATTTTGACCGGAAACGAATACTGGTCCGCGATTTGGAAAAGCTCGTCTGACCGATTCTTACTTATACTTTCGAGAAGTTGGGAGGGAGATCTTTTTCTTCGTCTACGTCTGTTAAAACTTCAAGCTGGGCATAGCTTATACTTAGGTCTTTGAAGTTTTGGATGGTATCGGTTGCAACGGTGTCAGAACTCCACGTTTTATTTTTAAACAACTCTGGCATCGGTTTTTTCATGCCGAGTAGATAATAGCCTCCATCTTTAGCCGGGCCTATTACAGCATCGTTTGTATGAAGTTGATCGAATGCTTGTTTGACAACGTCTTCAATTAACTCAAAACAATCAGTGCCGATGATGCAAATCCTTTCATATCCGCTTTTAAATCCCTCAGCAAAAGCATTATTCATTTTCTCGCCCAGATCATTTCCATTCTGTAGCTTCTTATGAAACGAAGTATTGGGCCATACATCTTCTGTATCTACAAAATTGGAATAGTAGATTACTTTATCGATTGTTAAATTTTCTGTAATGAACCGTGTGTGCGAAGAAAGTGCCAGATAAATTGCCAATGCTTTTTCGTCTCCAAGGGTTTTGGCTAATCGGGTTTTTACTTTTCCGAGTTCAGGATTGCGATAGAAGATGATGAGAAGATTTTTCAATTATTGCTTCTATTGAACCTGGGATTGAATTTTCGCCTGCTATGACGCATTAAAAATTTTGAATTTCGAAAGGTGTAAAAAATAAACGCTCCTAAGCCTGGCAGAATTGCGAATAGAACAATCCAACTAGCTTTTTCCCAAGCTTTAATAGGTAACTTGATAGCTGCCCAGGAAAAGAATGCGAGATACACCAGAAAAAATAATTGACCGACAAATCCGATATGATAATAATAATTCGAAATAGTGTTCATATTAATAAACTTTAATCCCCTTCACCAACCACTTCGACCAATTCTTATTGTAGGTATGAACGCTATCTGTTGGTTGGCTTTTCTGATTCACTACCTCGAGGCCTTCGTTTTTCCATTCGAAAATGCCCCCGTAAATGTTAGACACGTCTTTATATCCAAGCTTGAGTAACTTTTCCCCCACACGCTCACTGCGATATCCTACGCTACAATACACAATGACCTTAGCATTTGATGGTATTTTTTTAAGATCGGCAGTTGAGTAGGAATCGTAATTTAAAAAACTCGCCCCTGCTAAGTGGCTTACATTAAATTCTTCTGGCGCACGGGTATCTAGTATAACTATCTTTTCTCCTTTTGCCATCAATGCTTTTACCTCTTTTGGTTGAATGGTTTTGACTGTATTTCTATACAATGATTTTAATTTGTTATCGTAGGCAGGTTGTGCAACTATGGAGAACGCTGCAAATAGAAAGGCTACGCAAATAATTTTTCTTTTTTCCATATCAGTTCATAGACAAGGTAACCAAATACTACCATATACTCGAACGCAGTAACCCATAGGTTCTCAGAAAATCCATCAGGGCTGTACCCAACATAAGTCAAAAATATAAGCGCGGTCCAAACTACAGGAAAACGAAAAGTCGTAAAAACGGAAAGGGCTAGTAGCGTTGTTGTGTACCAGGGGTGTACAATGGTAGCAAATGCTAGATAGAAGAGTAGAACGAAAAGAGATGCAGTAAAGATCTTCGATGATCGATGGTCGATGTTGGTTAGTCGATTGACTTTAATGCCGTCAATGGTCGCAAACAGCAGAATGGCTACTGTGCAATAGGCCGCCAGTTGCCAGCCAACCGTTTGAATGATGTTGTACCCATATTTCCAAAAGCCCCACTCACGAACTAAATAGTAGATGCTTGCATTGAACTCAAATTTTTTTAAGTAGTAGCCTAAACTTTCGTTGAATCCTGAAATTATTTCAGCGTTAAGCAAAGGAAGAAAGAGAAAAATGGTGGACACGCCAACAATTAAATAATAAATAGAAGATTTTTTCCAACCCAATCTACTAAACATCAACGGCAGGAAAATTAGCGGAACCAGCTTAGTGCAAATAGCGAGGCTGAAACTGATTGCAGACGAAATCAAATTGCCTCTTATAAGCAACCAATAGCTTAACAGCAGAAAGAAAATTAGTAAAGCTTCAAAATGAAGATTGCCCGTCAGTTCTATAATGACAAGTGGATTAAGCGCGTACAGCAATGCGTTTCGTGCCGGCAACTGATAATGATTGAGTATCATTTTGATCAACCAAATAGTCCCAATTTCTGAAGCGATTATGAATAGTCTGATAACAATAACACTTGATAGGATAGAGCCAAGCGATAATTTGGCGGCCACCCAGAAAATGAATTGATTAATTGGAGGATAAATGGTGAAGTAGTCCGGGCTGTTGAGTTTATCGAACAGATTTTTATCTATGCCAGGAATCACGCTGTTGTTTTCAATGTAGTAGCGGGGTAGTTCTGCAAATGGATGAACACTAGCAGACAGTAGTCTCCCGTCCCAGATGAATCGATAAAAATCATCGGACAAAAGTGGCGTAGAAAAAAGAAAGCAAAGTCTAAATAGGAGGGCGGCAAGTATCCAAAAGGAGATTTCTGTTTCACTTTCACTTCGAAGAACCCATACGTAGATCAAAAAGAGAAGTCCAAAACTCACCAATAATGGGGTGGTCTCATATCGCTCAATTCGGAATGCAATTAGACAATAGGAAATTAACGATATAAGTAATAGGAAATAGTTGAGTGGCTTTTGCTTATGCATTCAAAGCAGGCTTCACTGAATAATATAAAAAGCCACCAAAGCCCAAAGCTAGCATGACATGAAAGAAAATAAATCCCCCATATTTCAAAAGAATTCAATCGACT
>JANPBK010000176.1:0-9657 GCA_031430395.1 Cyclobacteriaceae bacterium | reverse complement strand
ACCAAAATATAATGAATACGATGTTGGTACTTGTTAAGCACTTCCAGGTGCTCTTTGAAAAGCTTATCAGTATTAAAAAGTAAGTCATCAAAATCCATGGCTCCTGACTTAAAACATCGCAAGGAGTAAGCTTTATAAATGTTTCCGATTTCCGGTCTCATATTAGCGGCATCATCGGCCATCACCACTGGATTTGCCAGATAATCTTGCCAGGAAATCAATTTGTTTTTAGCTGATGAAATTCGATTGTATACTGTATTGACTTTGTATTGGGCGTCATCCAGACCTATTTCCTTGATAATGGATCGTAACAATGATTTGGAGTCATCGGTATCATAAATGGTGAAGTTATTCGGGTAACCAATATGATGAGCCTCCGCGCGCAGGATTCGGGCAAATACAGAGTGGAAGGTGCCCATCCACAGATTGCGAGCGTCTGTACCCACAACACTCTCAATACGGTCGCGCATTTCCTTTGCGGCCTTATTGGTAAAGGTAAGGGCCATGATATTGAATGGATCTACCTGATGGCCTTGTATTAAGTTGGCAATCCGATAGGTTAAAACCCTGGTTTTACCAGAGCCTGCACCGGCAATAAGCATGCACGGACCATCCGTATTCAGTACGGCCTCTAGTTGCGGCTCATTGAGGCTTTTTAAGTAGCTATCCATAAATAATCGTGCAAGTTAAATGGCCTTATACGATTGAAGGACAAATTTTGAGTTTAATTTACAATTATTGTTACAAAGATTTTAGAGATTCAACAAGGTAGGAGCCGCCAGCGATTTGCCGCTGTTTTTACACTGTCAATTAGGTGGATAATTGTAATTCAGTGTTACATTGCCTTCCAAACTTTCAAGCTAAAATATAGGACGATTCAAAGATTGTTATACAAGAAGTTAAACGCAGGAATAGATGATTAAAGTAGGAGAGATATTGGTTTCCGATGACATTAAAGAAGTTGAATTTGTCTGTCATTTAGAAAAATGTAAAGGCGCATGCTGCGTGGAAGGAGACTTGGGCGCACCGCTGGAAGAGGATGAACTTAAGGTGATGCTTGAAATCCAAGAACAGGTAAAGCCCTACTTGACACCCGGTGGATTGAAGTCCATACAAGAACAAGGTGCCTATATTTTAGATGAAGACGGAGACTACTCCACGCCTACAATAGGAGGGAAGGAATGTGCTTATGCCCATTACAATGAATTGGGTATTTTAAAATGTGGAATAGAACAGGCGTACTTGGATGGGAAAATAACTTACCGAAAGCCAATCTCCTGTCATTTGTACCCCATTCGCATTACGAAGAATAGAAAAGGATTTGAGGCTGTTAACTACCACAAGTGGGACATTTGTTCTGCGGCTTGTTCGTACGGAAAATCCTTACAGGTGCCACTCTATAAATTTTTAAAAGATCCTTTAGTACGTAAATATGGCGAGGGTTGGTATCAAGAGTTGGTTGAAAAGATAGAGGCATAAAAAAAGCCCCGGATTTATCCGGGGCTTTTTTATCAATCTTTATTTTGAATTATTCCGCAACCACATTCACAGTGATTGTATGCTTTACTTCTTTATGCAAATCAATATGGGCTGTATAGGTGCCCAATTGCTTAGGCTGCTCCTTAAAGCTGATTTTTTTGCGATCTACATCAAAGCCTTTCGCTTTTAAACCATCAGAAACCTGAACAGCTGTAACGGCTCCGAAAATCTTTCCGGATTCCCCTGCTTTTGTTCCAATTTCCAAAGTCATTTCACCAATCTTAGCTGCCAATGCTTCGGCATCTTGTTTCAACTTTGCCGCTTTGTGAGCAGCTTGGCGAATGTTTTCAGCTACCATTCTTTTGTTAGAGTCATTGGCAATTAATGCCACGCCAGTTGGGATAAGGTAATTGCGGCCATAGCCGGGTTTCACCTTTACTGTATCATTTTTGTAACCGAGTCCTGTTACGTCTTGTTTTAAAATTATTTCCATGGTTGTACAGGTTAAAGGTTATTTCATCTGATCAGCCAGGTAGGGAAGAATCGCCATGTGTCTTGCTCTTTTTACTGCTTGAGCAACTCTGTTTTGATATTTCCAGCTGTTACCTGAAAGTCTGCGTGGCAGGATCTTGCCTTGCTCATTGATAAATTTCAACAAAAAATCAGGATCCTTGTAGTCAATATATTTAATGCCGTTTTTCTTGAAGCGACAATATTTGGGTTTTACTTCTGCCCGCTTTACGGATTCGTTTACTAGTGTCATGCTGTTACGCCCTCCTTGCGCGGTGCTTGTTTTTTAGTTCTGTTGAATTCTCCTTTGCGTCTGCGCTCATTATAAATGATCGCATGCTTGTCTAATGCAATCGTCATAAATCGCATTACCGATTCATCGCGTCTGTACTCTGTCTCCAAAGTAGCGATGAGTGTGTTATCCGCTGTCGCAAATTCGAGTAGGTTGTAGAAACCGGTAGACTTGTTTTGGATGACATACGCCATCTTTTTAAGTCCCCATCTCTCCACGTTGATCACATTGGCTTTCGCCTTTGTCAACAACTTCACGAATTTCTCGACAGTATCCTTTGCCTGATCTTCAGACAAAACGGGATTTAAGATGAATACCGTCTCGTAATTTTTCATGGGTTTAACAATTGTTTTTAAAATGAGGTGCAAAAATAGAAAAAGGTTCTTTAACGGCCAAAGAACCTTGAAAAATAGCCTTTCAGGATAGGAGAACTGCTGGCATATTTCTATTGAAAGCCCGTGTTTAGCTCAATTTATTGTTCATTTAGCCCCCAATCGTAGCTGATATAGGAGATTTTGGCGTTTGGCTTGATTTTGATGTCCGAATACGTGTTAATAAACTTTAGTACGCTGCCACCATTTTTACTAAAATCGCCTCCATACCATTTGAAGAGCATACTTAATTGGGGCTTATCCGAAGATACTTTATTTCGGAAAGAGTCCGCCAGAAATGCTTTTGCCTGCTTTGCCATTTGTTCATCTAACCTTTTGGGGTCATAGGCTTCATTAAGAAGGATAGGGCAGGACTTACTGGCGCAAACCAAAACCATATGAATACGTGGATCGTTGAATTTTTTGCGCAACCTGCCATGCTCAATATTGTCCAAATCCATTTTTTCGGTTCCAATTTTAAAGAATCGGATTGTCCAGGGGGAATTCACAAATGGAATTTGGATACCTGTGCCAATGTCTTTTATGCTTTTAACAGGGTAGTATTTCGTGATTAATTTAATGGTAAAGGCATTGTATGCGTTGATCCAGAAAGCCATTTGATCATTTTTGCTCCACGTTTTTTCATCCGGTGGTGTGATGCTCAGAATGGCCAGATAGCTATTTAGTGCGACCGTATCTTTGATAAACGCTTTATAGTTAACGCGGCCATCAGCGGATACATTTTTATGGAGTAATCGATCAAAGATTTCGTGGGAGGGTGGTCTGGTCTGGGCAGTCGCAGTTGACATCAAGAGCAGACTGAATATAGATAGGATAATAGATGTTATTAGGTTTTTCATAATGATCCTATATACGAATAGTAAACTAAGTTAGATTTCATCTTCGTTTAAAATGTCGGCTGAAGGTCAAAGCAATGGCACGGGTTTTTCTAATGGCCGTAACATGAATTAAAAAATTGCCTGGAACAGCGAGCACCTACTTTACAGAAAAAGAAGTAACGCCAATCTTATAATTGGATGCGTAAATTTCTACCTGATACGTGCCGGCCGCATATTCTGACCCTTTTTCATAGAAGAAAACAAGTTTCTGTTTTGTGTTATCAAAAAGAATCTCCTGGGCGGCAGTAAAAAATTCTTCTTTGCCGTTCATCAGAAAAGTACCTGATCCTTTCGCCACATCAAAGATCACTTGTCCGTTTTCATCGATAACACGAATGAGTATTTTTTTTCCTTCGATGGGGGCTACTTTATTTTCCGCTAAATTAAATTCAACTTTTATCTTTTGAAGTTGACGATTTTTAAAAGGCGAGTCTCTTTCTTTTCCTTTCGTACTGACCCCCTTTACGGAAACATTCTCGGCTTTCAATTGGGAGGCAATGGCTACTTTAGTGGTCAATTCCTCTTTATTCTTGGCAAGCACATTAATAGAGTCGCTGAGTTTATTCTGCTTTGTCTTTAAATTTTTGTTTTCACTGAACAACTCTTTGTTAACAGATTTTAGTTTTTCAAGTTCTTCATCTTTCAATTTCAAAAGTTCTTCATATCCATCTAATCGATCTTTAAGTTCTAAGATCGCTTTAGCACTTCGCTGCGTGCTTCTCCGTAATTCTTTTTGTATTTCCGCTTTTGCTTTTTCAAGATCCGCAATGTTACCCCCTAATTTTTGGATGTCTGCGATCTTTTGATCCAGTTCATTCTTTACGTCATTGAGCCGTTGCATGGTTCCGGCTAAGTCTTCCTCCGTAGTAACCAGCTGTTGTTTTACTTCTACTTTTTCATTGTAGTCTAAGTAAATTTTTACGCTTTGTATGATAATAATGATCAACAACAGCGTAATAAAAATGGCTGACTTATTTGATTTTTTGGGTGGTTCCGGTGTGCTTTTTTCCATAAACTAGGTGTGTGAGGAGCTGTAAAATTATACTTTATCTCCGACTTACTTTACACCGTACAAACGTAATGTTGTTTGTTGAGGGTGGGATCAAAAAAAAGTATTCCGCAGCGGAAAAGGTCAATACTTCCATAAACCAGCTCGTGGTTCTTTAATTGATGCCAGGCTCTACCCATTTCTGCGGAATGGTAGATATCATCTATAATCATCACGCCTTCATCCGCCATTCTTTTCGTCAGCAGGTTGAAGTAGTTCATGGTCGCTTCATACCGATGATTCGCATCTATGAATACAAGATTGATCTTTCTGGGGGTTTGAAGAAATTTCGGCAGGGTATGATCAATATCCCCTTCCAGGAGATGGATATTTTTTTGTTCAAAGAATTCAAAGTTGGTGAGCGCAATATTGATCATGGATGCATTTCCCTCAAAAGTATAAATTGTGGCGTGCTCTTTTTTTGCCAGATAAAGTGATGTGATACCCATGGATGTACCCAACTCAACTATTTGACGGGCGTCTATATAGTTGGTCGTTCGATAGAGCAATTGAGCTATCTTTTTGGAACTCAGACTAGTTGCTGCTATCTGAGATATACTTCTTTTGGAAGAGTTAAAATGTGCTGATTTTGCTCCCAAATCTCGGACCGTAATTTCTTCTTGACTGGCTATCAATTTAGCACGTGTCCTTTCAATTTCTTCCACACCTGTTGGGGACTCTTTTGGTTTAATGATTTTGGTGTAAAAATCAAAAAAGAATGGAGAATGGATAGAATGTTCATCTACAGTATTAAGCCAATGCTTCAAATATGATTTTACTTGAAAGAGATTCAGGATGTAAAAATTAAAGAGTTAGAAGTAGGATTAATTCAAGCGCAAAGGGGCCACCATTACAAACTCAGGTACATTTACCATGAATATAGCTCCATCTACGATGCGCTCCATCTGATAGGTTCCGACCATCTTGCCAATGCCAGATTTCAAATTGCAACCAGAAACATATTGGTGAGATTCACCAGGCTCTAACAATGGCTGCTGGCCCACCACCCCTTCACCCTCAACCTCACGAATGGAAAAGCCGGCATCATGGATGTGCCAATGCCTGCGCATCAGTTGGACGCTAAATTCACTTTGGTTATGAATCGTGATCTTATAGGTAAAAACATAGTGATATTGGCTAGGGCTTGAGTACGATGGCTGGTACTCAGTTTCCACAATTACCTTCACACCTTGTGTTATTTCCATTAACATACGTTCCAAAAGTATCAATTTTTTCTAATTTTCGCTTTGAAAAGGTATCCCAACCATAGATTTATCTTAACGACATATGGAAGTTAACATAGCGCCAAGCTGGAAAAAGAGACTTCAACCAGAATTTGAAAAGGCCTATTTTAAAGAATTAGCTCAATTTGTAAAATCAGAATATGCTAACCAGATTGTTTATCCAAAGGCTAAAGAAATTTTCAACGCATTTGAAAGTTGCTCTTTTGACGAAACAAAAATTGTCATCATAGGGCAAGATCCGTACCATGGCGAAGGTCAGGCAAATGGATTATGTTTTTCTGTCAATGACGGGATAAAGCCACCTCCTTCATTGATGAATATTTTCAAAGAAATGAAACAAGACCTGAGTCAGTCTATCCCGGTATCGGGTAACTTACTTCGTTGGGCAAAACAAGGGGTACTATTACTTAATGCTACCCTGACAGTGCGCGCCTCATCGCCAGGGTCACATCAAAATAAGGGCTGGGAAATATTCACAGATGAAGTCATTAAATGCATTTCGGATCAAAAGCACCATGTCGTGTTCATTCTATGGGGGGCCTATGCTCAAAAGAAAGGGGAGATGATTGACCGATCGAAACATCAGGTACTCATCGCGGCTCATCCTTCACCTTTTTCTGCGGCAAGAGGTTTTTTCGGTTGTAAGCATTTCAGTAAGTCGAATGAGTATTTGAAAAGCGTTGGACTCGTAGAAATCAATTGGTGAATGAAGGCTACTGACCGTATATCATTATCATACACGGTCAATAGTGTAGAATTTAATTTCTGCCTTACTTAATCAACTTGAAAAACCGATTCCATCTAATTTTATCAATGAAGCTGCCATACTTATCTAGCGACAGCCAAATAAAGAAGCCTTTGCCCACAATGTGATCCTCCGGAACAAAGCCCCAATACCTTGCGTCCAGCGAGTTGTCTCGGTTATCACCCATCATGAAATAATAATTTTGATTAAAGGTGTATTCCGTTACTTCTTTACCATCAATTTTCAATTTGCCTGCTTCGATAACAACGTTTTTATTATTTTCATAGGATTGGATGGTGAAGCCATAGATGGAAAGCGTGGAATCATTTATCGATATTTTCATTCCTTCTTTTGGCATCGTCAATGGGCCATAATTACTTCCCGTCCAAGAAGCAGTATATTTTGAAAATGGGAATCTTTCTGATTCGCCTCCTCCTGTTTCCATTTCGGCTGATAAAACATACGGCAGTGCTTTGACCTCTTTCAGTCTTGATTCAGTCAAGTACATGGAATAATAAACATGAGTTGGGTTTTCATTATCTGCACGGCCGTGTAACTCAAAATCATCACCATCTAATCCTAATGCATCAATGTTTCGGTTATTTATTTCATCCTTGGCAATTACCTGATACCTGAATCGCATTTCAGGAGCATTCTCTGCCGCTTTGCCATTAATATACAATTGCTTGTTTTTGATCTCCAGTACATCACCCCCAATGGCGACACATCTCTTGATATAATTAGTTTTTAAATCTACCGGATAGTCCATCCATTTTGTTCGATCATACACTCCATAATTATTTTCTTCTATTCTTGGCACATTGAATACCACCACATCATTATTCTTAACGGTAGTTATGCCGGGCAAACGAAATGTAGGTAGCTCGATCCAAGGTAGATAAGAAGGAATATCCGTGAACCAGATTTTTTGGTGTGTAAGGGGCAATTGAAGAGGTGTCCGTGGCGTCCGTGTGCCATAGTGGAATTTGCTAACAAAGAGGAAATCTCCCACTAACAATGAATTTTCCATGGAAGGTGTAGGGATGGTATAGGCTTCCATAATCAACCAGCGAATCAAGGTAGCTGCCACCACCGCAAATAATATCGCATCCCACCATTCACGTAGTGCTGACTTCTTCACTTTAGTCACCTGTTCAGCAGGCTGATTTCCATCCACACTTTTCTTCCAAAACTTCCAATTCATAATCAAGGGTCTTAATAAAAATTTGGCAAATAAAGGGATTTTTAATTTAGTAAAAGCCCTAGAAGTTCAAAAAATCATCCATCGAATAGATTCCTCTTTTTCCAACCATCCACTCTGCCACCAGCACTGCACCTTGTGCAAATCCTTCTCGCGAATGCGCAGTGTGTTTAATCTCAATGTCGTCTATTGCCGACTGATACTTGACAATATGTGTTCCGGGCGCAGGATCCAGTCGGATGGAGTTAATAACGATAGCTTCGGGGTTTTGGGTTTCACCCAAATACCAATCTTTGATGAGCGGCTGATTTTTGATGATTCCTTCAGCTAACGTAATAGCAGTACCACTTGGCGCGTCTTTTTTTTGAGTATGATGTATTTCATCTATGGATGCTTTATAAGAAATGTATGGTTTCATTAACTTCGCCAGGGTCTCATTTAATTTAAAAAAGAGATGGACACCTAAACTATAGTTAGAAGCATAGAAGAAACCACCGCTTTTTTGCCTACATTCTTTTTCAATTTCATCACGCTGCTTCAGCCATCCTGTTGTACCACAGACTACGGGTATATTCTTTGCAAAGCAGAATCGTAGATTTTCGATAACGGCCTCGGGCTGTGAAAACTCAATGGCCACATCCGCTTTTTGATTGAAATTAATCAGCTCTTCGTAGGTATCGGCTGTGCCAACAATCTCATGACCGCGCAGACTGGCAATAGCCTCTATGGCTTTGCCCATTTTTCCATATCCGATCAGTAGTACTTTCATTAAAAGCGCAACCTTATCGCGATGCCGCTAGAGGTACCTGTATAATAATTACTTTCTATCATCGGTTCTATTTTCACTTTCAACTTTGGATTTAGATCGAACTCTTTCAAGTGCGCATCTACATGGGCATCTACTAATTGCAACAAGTAAAAGAAACCTGTGATGATGAGGAAATAATCTCGCTGTCGCTGGGCTAAATCTATTCTGTTTCTCAATTGGGTTTCTGAAAACCCTAACGGACTTACATTGGGTGCGCTTGTTTTTCCATCTAACAAATCAAAAAGATCGTTCCTTAATTTATTTCCTTGAGAATTGTAGAAATCAACCACTAGTATAAAACTGACCAACCCTCCATACACCAGAGGCACTTTCCAATATTTTTTGTTGTAGACCTGGCCTAAACCCGGGAGGATTGCGGAATAAAGTATGGCCTTCCGCGGATTAAACCGATTCGAGTAAGTATCGATCGTTATTACTTTTTTTGCATTTTGTGAGTAAAGAGAATCAGGCTTTGCTGCAGGAATGGAATCTTTCATTACTACTTGGGAAAAAGCAGACGTAATGGAACTAATCACAATTGCACCAAGAAAAATATGATTCATTTAAAATTTCAATATATCCAAAATACGATTCAAGTCTTCAATCGATAAAAAGGGAATTCGAATGTCGCCCTTTGTCCCATCGCTCTTTACACTAACTTTCGTGCCAAAGTGAGATGATAGTCGAGATTGTAATTGACTAATTTCTTTCGGCACATTTACCGGCATTGGTTTGTCTCTCTCCTCATCCTGTTTACGGGACATCATTTCACGGGCCAATTCCTCTACTTTACGCACCGACAAATCATCGGATATGGTCTTCTTAAAGATGTATAATTGGGAGTCAGGATTGTCAACATTGATAATAGCTCTGGCATGACCCATAGAAATTTTGTTGTCACGCAATGCGATTTGAATGTCCGGTGGGAGTTTCAATAGTCTTAGATAATTGGTGACTGTAGATCTGTTTTTCCCTACACGCTCACCCAGTTCTTCTTGCTTCAGATGACACTCGGAAATCAGCCTCTGATAACTCAACGAAATTTCGATGGGGTTTAAAT
>JANPBK010000175.1:0-5759 GCA_031430395.1 Cyclobacteriaceae bacterium | reverse complement strand
CCGTCCTGCTAGTGAAAATGATACCCTCGGACTTTCGCTTTTAAATATGCGAGAGAATTTGATTGACAATGAGCGCAAAGACACAGAACGAAATTGGATTGTTCGTGGGGTCGCTGAGGTGGCGGAAATCCTTCGGATGCATGATTCACTAGATGCATTGGGTGATGATGTTATCCAATTTATTATCGAAAAAATTGGCGCGTTGCAAGGAGCCTTTTACATCGTGAATGATGAAGGTAGAGAAAAATTGATCGAGCTTAGGGCGAGTTTTGCCTATAGTCGAAAAAAATATTTAAAGAAATCATTCCGGTTTGCTGAAGGGTTAGTGGGGCAAGCTGCAGCAGAAAAAGATTTTGTATTGCGTACTGAAATTCCTGATGAATATGTCACACTTTCTTCAGGTATATTGGGTGACCAAAAACCTTCGTGCATTTTGATCGTACCCTTAATAACGAATGAAGAAGTCTATGGAGTAGTGGAGTTTGCCGGATTGAAAAAATTCGACACTTCTCAAGTAAAATTTGTACAAGAACTAAGTTTAATTCTAGCCCGAACTATATTTAATATTAAAGTAAATGAGCGTACCAGAAAACTATTAGGCGAATCACAAGCATTGGGTGCAGAATTGACAGAAAAGCAAGAAGTACTACGGCAGAATGCGGAAGAGATGCGTGCTACCCAAGAGGAATTGCAACGCTCTAACATTAAGCTAGAAGAGCAAATAGAAGAGGTAAACCGCACTCAAAATCGGATGCAACTTTTACTAGAGAATGCTTCCGAGGTAATTACGATCTATGAAGAAGATGGAAAAATCAGATACATTTCACCTTCCGTTGAAACGATCTTAGGCTACAATCAAAAAGAACTTCAAGGAAAGAGCGATTTGGATCGCGTACACCCTAATAGTTTGGAAGTAGCCCAAGGCTTGTTTGATCAATTACGTGAAAGTCCCAAAGAAAGAATAACCGTACAACTAGAATACAAGACGAAGGATGGCAGATACATTTGGTTAGAGGCTACCGGAACAAACTTTATGTCGAATCCTGCTATCCATGGATTTATTCTGAACTCGCGCGACATTACTGAACGAAGAAGAGCAGAACAAGAGCAACGCATGCGAAGTAAGATGCAGGCGTTATCAGAAAATTCATTAGATATTATTACCCGTTTAGAGGCCGATTCAATTTCATATATTAATCCAACCATCGAATCTTATACTGGAAAATCTCCGGATCAATTCATCAGCAAAAAAATTAAAGAAGCTGAATTAGAAACCAGCATATTAGATCAATGGCTTTCTATCGTAGAGCAAGTAAACACTACGAATGATAAAATCTCCACTGAGATGGATTTCCCTTCGGAAATGGGAAAAAGAATTATGCAGGTAAATGCGATCCCCGAATATGATGACCAGAAAAATATTGAATCTGTACTATTGGTATCGCATGATATTACGGATCGCAAGGAGATAGAATTAGAAATTCAAAACAAAAACAAAAAAATAAACGACTCTATCAATTATGCGAAGCGCATTCAAAATGCCATTTTACCCAATACCCGATTAATTAATAAAGCACTTCCAGATTCCTTCATATTGTATAAGCCTCGCGATGTTGTGAGCGGGGACTTTCCTTGGTTTATTCAAATCAAAAGCGAGCTTTACATTGCCGTTGTAGATTGTACAGGTCATGGTGTACCAGGAGCTTTGTTATCTTTAATTGGCTATTTCCTATTGAATGATATTGTGCGTAGTCGTAAAATAACTGATCCCGGAAAGATATTAGATCTACTGGACGAAGGCGTAACACAAACACTCCGGCAAGATGAAGAAGATTCTGCTACGAAGGACGGAATGGATATTGCACTTTGCCGCATCAATACAGACACACGAACAGTTGAATATGCAGGTGCCCATCGACCTCTTTATATTATGAAAGGTGGTGTAATGGATGAAATAAAGGGTAATAAGTTTCCAATTGGTGGAGGTATATTTAAAAATCAAACCAACTTTACAACAACTAAAATGGAGCTTGCGAAAGGAGATTCTTTCTATTTTAGTTCAGACGGATTCCCCGATCAATTTGGTGGCCCGGAAGTTCGCAAATTTGGCCCTAAGAAAACACGTGAGATCATTGAAAGAGTACATCGTAACCCTATGAAAGAAGCAGCCCAAGTATTTGATACCGAGTGGGAGGCATGGAAAGGCGAGCAAAAACAAACAGACGATGTACTATTAATTGGAATTAAATTGTAATACTTTAAATTAAAACGTATAATTTCGGAACCCAAACTCTAACACAATGAATTTTATTTACGACCTGCACCGGACTATGATGTCCCAAAAGTTGATATTGGTGTACGATGGTGATTTCACCCAGGAAACAACCAAGTCAATATTGGCCATGGCCGAGCGAAACCTCGATTCTTCAGGTGAAGATTCCGGGATCAAGCGCAAAGTATTCAACGTAATGGTGGAAGCTTTGCAAAATATCGTTAAGCACAGCAGCGAGCAGGGTAGCCAAGCAGGCTCACTCATTAGCAAAAGCGCCATTTTCATGATTAGTAAAGATGACAAGCGCTATTGCATTCTTACTGGTAATCCCATTCCTAAAACGAATGTGTCAAAGCTGACAGCTAATCTGAACGATTTGAATGCCAAAGACAAAGAAGGGCTCAAAGAGATGTATAAGGGGATCATAAAGAATACTCAAATCTCTGAAAAGGGTGGAGCTGGTTTAGGCTTTGTAGACATGGCCCGTAAATCAGGAGAGAAATTAGAATTTACCTTCAATCATATGGATGAGGACTTCGATTTCTTTTGCTTAAAAGTTAATGTATCACGTGAGAAAGAGTAAAATAAAAATAATAAACCGAACCAATCATGGAAATTCTAAATTTAAAAGGCACTGAAGATACGCCCACTATTCTGTTAGATAAGAAAAATGGCATTTTTGAAATCAGCGGTCGTTCGCTCCCGGAAGACTCCGCAGAGTTTTACAAACCTGTCATCGAATGGCTCAACGCCTATTCTGCTGATGCAAATCCTACCACAGAATTTGCGATTAAGTTAGAATATTTCAACACCGCTTCTTCAAAATTGATTTTGGATGTCCTGTCTTCACTCGAGGAAATAAAAGGCATAAAAGTGCTTTGGTATTTTCATGACGATGATGAGGATATGGAAGAAGCCGGTCAGGAATTTTCCGAACTAGTTGAAATTCCTTTCGAATTCAAAACTTACTAATTCGTAAAGACACCATCGCGTGTCTTTACCTTCCTGACACAAAATAAAATGAGTGAAGAAATTCTCAAAGCTCTTACACAACTATTCGCCATCATTACAAAACAAGATGGTGGTGTAACAGAAAACGAGCGCCAATTTGTTATTACTTTCTTTAGAACTGAACTTGACCAAGACTCTATCAAGGAATACTTGGAGCTATACGATAATATTTCTGGTTATAGTAAACAAGGTTTAGGAGAAGACGAAAAAAACAAACTTACCTCGGTCAGAGATTCCGTTAAGACACTCGGCATTTGTAAAAAAATTAATAAAACACTTACTCAAAAACAAAAAGTAGTTGTTCTCATCAAGTTGTTGGAGTTGATTGGTTCTGACAAAAATTTCACACCACAGCGCATTGAAATCATCAACACGGTCTCCACTGTTTTCAATATTGATCAGAAAGAATACAACCTGATTGAAAAATTTATTACTGCAGAAAATATTGAGGAATTAAACTTCAAAGAT
Source organism: Cyclobacteriaceae bacterium (assembly GCA_031430395.1). Classification (GTDB taxonomy): domain Bacteria; phylum Bacteroidota; class Bacteroidia; order Cytophagales; family Cyclobacteriaceae; genus ELB16-189. The sequence continues at coordinate 2,008 of JANPBK010000175.1, read as the reverse complement.
ATTTTGGTACTTAATGCATCCTCTGAAAAATCAACGGAACTACAAAAGCATACCCATGGTCATATTACAGGCAACCTCATCTTCATGAGAGTTAGTAGTGTAGATATGTACTTTTCGAAATACCTGGGAGAAGAATCGAATATTCTGAATGGTTTTATCATGCAACCAAACCGTGTTTATCTATTCTCACACGGCAGCACAATAAAAACACAGGCAGGAGATGCGCTTTATTACAGTGATTTGGTAGCTCATTTTAATGAAGAAATTAAGACTACCAAGCTCTCCTTTAATGCGAATGTGGCGGAATTTAAATTTCCGAATGGAGCCATCGGATTACGAGATGTTTTTATTGCCGAAGGCCCCGGCAAATTAATAGGCATCATGGGAGCCAGCGGAGCCGGTAAAACGACACTTCTGCTCACATTAGCCGGTCTTGAAAAGCCTTCACAAGGTGAGATTCTAATTAACGGCTTCAACATCAATAGTCAAAAAGATAAAATTCAAGGCGTTATAGGTTTTGTTTCCCAAGATGATTTACTGATTGAAGAGCTGACTGTTTATCAAAATCTATATTACAACGCGAAACTTTGTTTTGCCAATTTTACGGAGAAGCAACTTCACGAAAGGGTTATGACAACCCTCGAAAATCTGGGCTTAGATCAACGAAAAGATTTAACAGTTGGCAGTATTTTAGATAAAAAGATAAGTGGTGGTCAACGGAAGAGATTAAATATCGCTTTGGAGCTTATTCGCGAACCCGCCATTCTATTTTTAGATGAACCTACTTCAGGTCTTTCATCACGCGATTCAGAAAACGTAATCGATTTATTAAAAGAACTTTCTTTAAAAGGCAAACTAATTTTCGTTGTCATCCACCAGCCCTCTTCAGATATCTACAAGATGTTTGATAAAATGGTAATTATGGACACAGGAGGATATCCAGCCTATTACGGAAGTCCGGTGGAAGCCGTTAGCTATTTTAAAAAAGCGACTCATCAGGTGGACAGCAATCGCGGACAATGCGAAACTTGCGGCAATGTAAACCCTGAGCAAATATTCAATATCATCGAAGCAAAGGTGGTTGATGAATATGGACAAGCCACTAACAAACGCAAAGTGACACCACCACAGTGGCATGATAAGTACAAAGAAAAGTTCAAGATTAACAGAGTAGAAGATGTTAGAGAAGAACCTCCGAGCACGCTTAGTATTCCCGGAAAATTCAAACAATCAACAATCTTTGCCACCCGAGATTTCCTTTCTAAACTAAGTAATAAGCAATATTTACTTATTAATTTACTAGAGGCGCCTTTGCTGGCAACCATCCTTGCCTTTATCATAAAATACAAAAGTGCCCCTGGTGGTAAAGAGTATATCTTCCGTTTCAATGATAATTTTCCCGCATTCTTATTGATGGCGATTATTGTCGCGTTATTCATGGGTTTAACAGTTAGTGCCGAAGAAATCATTCGAGATCGGAAAATCTTAAAGCGTGAGTCGTTCCTTAACTTAAGCTGGAATAGCTACCTGGTTTCCAAACTTTCAATTTTATTTCTTTTGTCTGCAATACAAACTTTAACATTTGTCCTTGTTGGAAATTTAATTTTAGAAATTCATGGAATGACATTCGCATTTTGGCTAGTCTTATTTACAACCGCTTGCTTTGCCAATGTCCTGGGATTAAATATTTCCTCTGCTTTTAATTCAGCCGTCACTGTTTACGTGATGATCCCCCTCCTACTCATCCCTCAAATGATTTTGAGTGGCCTGTTATTTAATTTTGATAAACTGAATAGCCTGATTGCCACGAAAGGAAAAGTACCCATCATTGCTGATTTTATGGCATCGCGCTGGGCTTATGAAGCAATGGCTACCTATCAATTTGAGAATAATGTCTATGAAGCCACCTACTATAAATATCAGAAGGAAGAGGCTAAAGCCGATTTTAAAGCCGCCTATATGGTAGATGAATTAAAGAGAAGAAACCTCTTTGTGTTACAGAATTTTG
>JANPBK010000174.1:0-5191 GCA_031430395.1 Cyclobacteriaceae bacterium | reverse complement strand
GAAGGAACCCGAAAAAAAGTAGACAAGTTGCGTACTGGCTTCTATTATATTGCAAAGAAATCCAACGTTCCTATTATCCCGGTAGGCTTTGATTTTTCCAAAAAAGTAGTGGTGGTTGGAACTCCCTTATATCCGAGTCTTGATTTTGATCATGACATGGAAATACTTTTAACTTTCTATCGAAAAATAAAAGGCAAGAATCCAGAATTTGGAATTGACTAGTCGACCATTCCTCCTTCATAAATAAACGTTCATCGATTAGTTATATTTCTTCTAGCTGACGCCTTAGAATTTCCTCATAAATAATTAACTTTGCAGAAAAATATATGATTATGAAAAAAAGTATAATAACAGTTAGTATTTTAATGATCATCGGATCGATGGCGTTTTCGCAAGCCCAGGTAGCTATTGGTTTAAAAGGCGGATTAAATTTTGCCAACATTGATGCGAGTAGTCCGGGGGCTGCCTTCAACAGCAGAACTGGTTACCATGGAGGTGCATTTGTACTCGTAAAACTTGGAAAAATTGGCATACAACCTGAATTAATCTTTTCTAAGCAAGGGTCTAACATCAAGATAAATGGCACAAACTTCGATTCTAATTATGATTATTTTAATATTCCTATAATAGTAAAATTGTACACGATTGCAGGGATAAATATACAGGTAGGTCCTCAATTTGGCTTTGTTACAGGTGCTACTGGACCAGTACAAGATTTGAATGGAAACACCGCGTTGCAAGATATTAAGAATAGCTTGAAAAGCTCTGATATAAGTGCTGCATTAGGACTTGGATGGGATGCTCCATTTGGATTAAGTATTGACGCTCGCTATAATCTGGGCCTTACCAAAGTTAATGAGGCGGCTAGTACTACAGACATCAAAAATCAGGTGATTCAGATTTCAGTTGGTTACAAACTCTTCAAGTTCGGTAAATAGTCATCGCTTCATTAATTTAAAGCCAATCTTTATCAAAAGATTGGCTTTTCATTTTATTAACTGGAGACAATCTAATGGAATCATATCATCAAACGCTGGACTATCTCTATCAAAATCTCCCCATGTACCAGCGGGTAGGTAGTATTGCCTACAAAGCAGACTTAACTAATACCATTGCTCTTTGTAACGCCTTAGGAAATCCACAGGATCGATTCAAAAGTGTCCATGTTGCTGGCACCAATGGGAAGGGAAGTAGTTCTCATATGCTAGCAGCTATCTTACAAACAGCAGGTTACAAAACCGGCCTCTACACTTCACCGCATCTAAAAGAATTTACAGAACGCATTAAAATTGAGGGCACAGAAATAAGTAAAGAATTTGTAGTTGATTTTGTAAATAGAATTAAGTCAACAATTGAAAAAATAAGACCTTCCTTTTTTGAGATCACTGTGGCGATGGCGTTCGACTATTTTGCCCAACAAAAAATAGATATAGCTATCATAGAAGTGGGATTGGGAGGTCGGCTAGATTCAACCAATGTGATAGCGCCTGTTGTTTCATTAATTACGAACATCAGTTTTGATCATCAGGAATTACTGGGCCATACATTGACTAAAATTGCTGTAGAAAAGGCGGGTATCATTAAAGTCAATACTCCTGTAATCATTAGCGAGCGTCAAATGGAAGTGGAGGATGTTTTTATACGCAAAGCACAGGAGATGAATAGTCCAATTATTTTTGCGGATGCAAAATTCTCTGTTACCCTGGAAAATGAAGGAAACTATAAGGTAGATCAGTCAGGTAAGACGAAACATTATCGGTTAGATTTAAAGGGATTATATCAACGGAAAAATTTGGCAGGTGTATTAGCAGTCATTGACGTCTTGAATGAAAATGGTTTTTCGATTTCCGATGATCAGGTTAGGAGGGCTCTTAGCTCAACCTCTTCCATCACAGGACTAAAAGGAAGGTGGCAACGCTTAGGCGAATTACCTCTAGTGATCTGCGATACAGCGCACAATGAAGGAGGAGTAAAGGAAGTCATGCAACAAATACATTCTCAACAATTTGAACAACTTTACTTTGTATGGGGATGTGTAAATGACAAGGAAATAAGAACGATTCTATCGCTCTTACCCAAAACTGCCTATTACTTTTTTTGCCAGGCGAAAATACCCAGGGCCATGAAAGCCAATGAGCTCTATGCCCAAGCCCTTGAATTTGACTTAAGAGGAGAGATAATTCAAGATGTAAACGAAGCCATTGCAAAAGCAAAAGAGATAAGTTCACCCAACGACTTTATTTTTATTGGTGGGAGTACATTTGTAGTTGCTGAGATCGATGATTTATGAAGAGTAAACTGAAGCGTTTTGAAATTATTGCGGGAAGAGAAAATGTAATAGAGCCAGGCAAGGAATTATTCAATACTATTAAGGGGAAATGGAAGGAAATTATTTTTAAGAATGACCATCCAATTACCATTGAACTTGCTTGTGGCCGTGGAGAATATTCTGTTGGTCTGGCGCGACAATTTCCAAATAGAAATTTTATAGGTATTGATAAAAAGGGTGACCGGCTCTGGAAAGGAAGCACCTGGGCGGTTGAAGAAGGTTTGGAGAATGTAGCCTTCTTAAGAACTGGCATTTTATTTATCGAGAGTTTTTTTCAGCCCGGAGAAGTGGACGAAATCTGGCTCACCTTTCCTGACCCTTTACCACGGAAGCGAGACGCAAAGCGAAGACTATCCAGCACTCGTTACATTGATATGTATAAGAAGATCCTAGCTCCTCAGGGATTTTTCAGATTTAAAACAGATAATACAGATCTATTTAACTTCACCTTAGAGGAATTGGGATACCGAAATGATGTATTGGATTTTGAATCTACGCATGATCTATATCACTCCACCTTGCAACCCGAATGTTTTGATATCAAAACCAAATATGAAGAGATATTTTCTGCACAAGGTGAATTGATTAAATACCTTCGCTTACGGTTTGAATCGTAAGCACAAAACAATGAGTTAACATTTTAGTAATCTTAAGCTCCCGATTTAAGTGGATCAATACTTAGCTTTGTGGCATTAAACCCATATGGGAAAAAAGACCAGAGATGTTGAACTAGTAATCATTTCGGATGTTCATCTGGGCACGTATGGCTGTCACTCTGAAGAACTTTTACGCTATCTTAAATCAATTAAACCAAAGCGACTCATCCTTAATGGCGACATCATTGATATGTGGCAGTTTAGTAAAAGGTACTGGCCTAAGTCTCATATGCAAGTGGTAAAGCATATTACTGGACTACTGGCAAAGGGCACTAAGGTCACTTATTTAACAGGAAACCACGATGAGATGCTCCGCAAGTTTGCCGGATTTCGTTTAGGTTCATTTCAAATAAATAATAAGAAAGTGATTTCATTAAATGGAAAGTCCGCCTGGATATTTCATGGAGATGTTTTTGATGTCACGATGAAATATTCCAAGTGGCTGGCTAAATTAGGAGCTATTGGATATGATACACTGATCGTTATTAATTTAATAGTCAATTTTATCCTTAAGCTGTTTGGTCGCGGGAAGATTTCGCTCTCCAAAAGAGTGAAAGACAGCGTAAAGCAGGCGGTAAAATTCATTAATGATTTTGAACAGACGGCTGCTGATATTGCGATTTCAAATGGATACCAATATGTGATTTGCGGCCATATCCATCAACCGGAAATGCGATTGATTTCCACTGAAAAAGGTGAGGTGATGTATCTCAACTCAGGCGATTGGGTAGAAAACCTTACATCGCTGGAATATCATCAAGGCAATTGGAAAATATATCGGTATAGTGAGGATGAAACTGCAAAGAAGATTAAGCTTTCAAAACATGCTCTGAATAACTTAGATAATGACGAAATTTTTAAAGACCTGGTGACAGAATTTCTTTCTACTAAGAAATGAAAATACTGTATGCGATTCAAGGAACGGGTAATGGGCACTTAAGCAGGGCAATTGATATCGTCCCTGAACTTAGAAAGTATGGCACATTAGATCTTTTCGTGAGTGGTGCGCAAGCAGAAATTAGTCTGCCGTATCCTGTAAAATATAAATCAAAAGGACTTGGTTTTTATTTTGGAAAGAATGGAGGCATTGACTTTTTAAAAACATTTCAAAAGAATAGTTCGAAAGATGTAATAAAAGAGATTAATAGTTTTCCTGTAAAAGACTATGATTTAGTGGTGAATGACTTTGAACCCATTTCTGCCTGGGCTTGTAAAAGGGAAAAAGTAAAATGCATTTCACTGAGCCACCAAGCCGCCTTATTTTCCAAGAAATCTCCTCGTCCTAAGTATGTGGATCCAGTAGGGGAGTGGATCATCCATCATTATGCGCCTGTTAAAAAATACGTGGGATTTCATTTTGAAGAATACGACAAGAATATTTTTACGCCTGTAATCCGGTCCATTATTCGGCAAGCGAAAATAAAAGACCTTGGACATTATACAGTCTATCTTCCAGCTTTTGATGACAAGAAAATTGTTAAGCGTCTATTGAAGCTATCAAAAGTTAAATGGCAAATTTTTTCAAAATATACAAAGAGGCCATACCATGTTGGTCGCATATCTGTTTATCCGGTAAGTGGTGCAGATTTTGTTGAAAGTATTGTTACCAGTTCTGGGGTAATTTGTGGAGCCGGATTTGAAACTCCGGCAGAGGTACTCCATTTAAACAAAAAACTGTTGGTCATTCCAATGAAAAATCAATACGAACAGCACTGTAATGCCGCAGCTCTTAAAAAATTAGGTGTTACCGTACTAAAAAATTTGAAAAAGAAATCAATTAAAAATATTGAGCAATGGATGGAGGAGAGTAGGCCGTTGGACATCTCATTTCCGGATATTGCAAAACCTGCCGTAGAACAATTGATGGAGATCTATCGAACGAAGAACGCCTAACAGCGAGGATACTTGCAAAAAGTTAATTTTCAGTATCCTCCAATAATTCCAAGACACTCGACAAATGCTCATAATTTTTTAAGCCTGGGCGGGTTTCCTGACTTCCCATCAATACTATTCCTTTTGTCTGATGCTGAAATGCTTTGTCGACTAAATCAATTTCATTTTGATGAGTAGTGGCAAGCAGTACATGATACCCGTTATTAGTAATTTTCTGAATCTCGTCATCTAACAAATCCTCAGCCACGATATAGCGAATTTTTCCAGAATGGGTTATCATATTTGACTCTTCAAAAGGAAATAGCCTATTGGC
>JANPBK010000173.1:0-1863 GCA_031430395.1 Cyclobacteriaceae bacterium | reverse complement strand
CTTATTATTGTCAAAAAAGCTAATCGGCAAGCGCAATACCTGTTTTTGAACTTTGGACCTTAAAATGGAAATAAGCCGCTGGGCTTCTACGCTAAGAATCTGAGTAAGGGCATAGGAAGTTACGGATTGGATGAGAATGGCACCCGCTACGGCCATCAAAATCATCTTTAACATTTCAGTGTTGCCCTTTGCAATAACATCATCCATCAAGTATTGCGTGGCCCCTGGCAAGACCAAGCCTGCCAGACGACTGATAATGATTAGCAACAAGCCAACTAATAAAATATTCTTTCTGGGCCAGATGATGGTTTTGAAAACCTGCGTCAGGGTAACTTTCGATTTGCTCATGCTTTAAATAAAGGGTTGATTGGCCTAATCACAAGTCGTTATTAGGATATTTTTAGTCTATTCTCTTGAATTAATTATTGCCGCTCAATAACAACAGTCGTTAACGGCTTAACTGTTGGCCACGGAAATGTATAAGAAGCATCAGGTGCCTCAATTTTGGTAAAATCACTGTTAACGACTCCGTTCTTAAAAATAATATTATAGGGATAGACTGCTTTTGCATCATTTGCATTAATCTTGAGAGTACCAATGTTAGGTAAACTTACCCCCTCTATCAGGCTTGCTGATTCAAAGGAAACACCATCAACCTTAATGGTTTGAGCAGTAATTTCGAGTCCACCTGCGGAAGTTTTTACCAATTCGAAAGTAACAGCAACCTTACTATCGGGAGTAGTATACTTCCATTTCCCTTCTGCAGAAGAAAAACCGGGGTCTTTGTCTTTGGAACAGGCCAATGCAACTAATAAAAGGCTTGCGATTATTATCCGTTTCATCGTATAAAGATCATGAATTTTTGTGGAAGCGAAGTAATTCCTCGCTGCTTCATGTCGAAAGAGAACGATTGTCTTACGCTGAAAGTTCTTTCACAATTGAAATAGCCTTGTCAATTTCCTCAGGGCTATTAAAAATATTGGTGCAGTGCCGTACCCCAAAAACATCTCCCTGAGACCGGGGACGCATTCGGGCTTTAGCCCAATATTCATCCTGAATTTTTGCACCGGTAAGGCCTTGTATCGTATACAGTGTGATTCCAGCACACATCGCATCTTCATCAGGAGAGAAGATGATTACTTTTTTATTGGCCCGAAGACCGGCCCGCAGTCGATCCCCCAAAAATTTAATTCGTTCATAAACACGTTCAGGGCCAATTTCAAAATGAAAATCAAGAGCCGCTTCCAATCCTTTTAGCACCGAGAAATTTCCCGTTCCACGCTGGGTAAAACGAAATCCCTCATCCGAGTGGTCGTCCCATCGGCCACTGGCCACCGTGGTCCAGATATCTTTCATTCGATCTGCCTTTACAAACATAAAGCCTGTACCGGCAGGAGCTCCAATCCATTTGTGAAAGCAACCTACATAGGCATCGCAATCAATATCCTTTAAATCAATTTTGATCTGACCGACAGGCTGCGCTCCATCCAACACGGTGAAAATTCCACGCTTCCTGGCTTCAGCACATATTTCCTTTACAGGGAGAATAGTGCCACTGCCTGAAATCATGTGCGATAGCATTAACACTTTAGTTTTTGGTGTAAATGCCTTGGTGATAATATCATAGACCTGTGCTGAACTATGGGCAGGCTTGGGCACTGCTACTATTTTGAATACAACACCATATCTTTTCTCCTTCACTAACCAGGAAGATTTACCTCCTGAATGTTCCTGATCGGTAGTTAATATTTCGTCTCCCGGCTGAAGACTGATTCCATTGGCGATGTAACTCATGCTGTTGGTCACATTATCCGTCATGGCGATTTCCATTGGATCGCAGTTGAACAACCGAGCTACTTTGGT
>JANPBK010000172.1:0-2743 GCA_031430395.1 Cyclobacteriaceae bacterium | reverse complement strand
CCCTTCTACGGAAGTTTTATTCTTGACGGCAAATAAAATTGCATTTTGTTCCGCATGGATTGCCAAAGAACACCCACCCTTTGAATCTCTTGGGCAGCCAACAGAGGGCCATTCTTCATCACAATTATGTGTTCCAGACGGAGGGCCATTATAACCAATGGAGATGATTCGCGTGTCTTTGGTAAGAACAGCCCCGACATGTCGCTTTATACAATGAGAACGTTTCGCAAGGTTGACAGCAAGTTCCATGTAGATATCGTCAAAGGCAGGTCTTAGGATGGGCATCGTGAATAAGGCTATAGGTAGATTAACGCTTGTAAAAATACAGATTGATTTCAAATTCCTATATTCGCATTGAAAAGATGATCGAATGAATCGCATCCGTTGTATCGTAATTACTTTGTTGCTTTTCTCTTCATCCTCTATTGCACAAGAGGCCATCAAAGCCCGACCGAGCCCATTGGCTATAACTACTGGAAGGTATAAAGACACCTACTTAAAAATAATTTACAGCCAACCTCACAAGCGAGGGAGAGAAATTTTTGGTGTTACAATTCCATATGGGGCCGTTTGGAGAACAGGTGCTAATGAGGACACTGAACTAACCATTACAAAAGATATAATCATCAATAAACAGCCCTTAAAAGCCGGAACCTATTCAATCTTCACTATCCCTGAAAAGGAAAAATGGACGATCATTATTAATAGTGACCTCGGTATGTGGGGAGCTTATAATTACAACCAAAAGATGGATGTAATGCGATTTGAAGTTCCGGTGGAAATACTGGATCGGATCGTCTATGAACCTTTTACCATTCTGATCGATCAAAAAACGGACAAAGCTACGATCTCCATGATGTGGGATCGCATTAAAGTTTCTATTCCCATCCAGTTCAACGACCCTAAATAATATGCGATTAAGCTTTATTCTTCTCCTTTCTATTTTTTCGATTTCAATTTTTGCACAAAGTGAACTTGCGCGAAGAAATGGATTTAAAGATATTAAATTAGGTAAACAGGTAGATAGCGTGAAAGGCGCCATTTTTAAGAAGGATTTTATTGAACGAAAAGAGTTTCCGGCTAAAATCTATGAGGTAGAGCACGCTGATTACGAGAAAATTGGGACTGTAGAAGTCAAAAACATTGAGTTAAAAACCTACAAGGGATTTATCTACGAAATTATTGTTAATACCGCCAAAGATCCACAGATTATGAAAGCGCTAGAAAAATCATATGGCAAAGCAACCTATAGTATTAGGGCGGAGCGATTCTATTGGAGATCACCTGATACGCTAAGTCTCGTTTACAAAGGGCATCCTAAAAAGATAGAGCTTAGCTACCGTTCGGTGCCAATAAGAAAAATGATGTTCCTTGATAAAGGGAAAAAAATTGAAGAGATCGCAGATGATTTTTAAGTCGTCTAACCTTTCAACTTTTATCCTTTATAGGTAATTCTATAAATAACACCTGCCTGATCATCGCTCACCAACATGGATCCATCTGGCATGACCAAAACATCTACCGGACGACCCCAAATTTTTTGAGTGCTTTCATCCAACCAGCCACTGGCAAAGGTAGTATACCCCAAAGCTTGGCCGGATTTATCCACTTTGACAAGGCTCAGTTTGTAACCGCTCTTTTTCGATCTATTCCATGAACCATGCTCTGCTAAAATAATTTGGTTGATGTATTCCATAGGGAACATAGACCCAGTATAAAACTTCAATCCTAATGGTGCAACATGAGCTCCAAGATTTTGTACAGGCTGGCTAAAATCTGAGCAAGGCCTTTTGCTACCAAATTCCGGATCTTTAATAATCCCCCCGTGGCAATATGGATAACCAAAATGCAATCCAGCTTTAGTTGAAGTATTCAATTCACAGGGAGGAACATCATCACCCATCATATCTCTTCCGTTGTCAGTAAACCAAATATTTTTTGTTTCAGGATGCCAGGCAAAACCTACCGTATTGCGCACCCCACTAGCAAATACTTCCAAACCTGTTCCGTCTGGATTCATACGAGTGATGGATGCATAAATCGGATCTTTCGATTCACAAATATTACAAGGTGCTCCCACCGGCACGTAAAGCTTCCCATCGGGCCCAAACGCAATGTATTTCCAACCGTGATGCTTTTCTGTTGGAAACTTTTCATAAATGATTTCAGCTTTTCCGGGGCTTGCAAGTTTTGATTCAATCCCAGAAAATTTATGAATACGATTAACTTCTGCTACATATAAGTTACCATCTTTGATCGCAACCCCATTAGGCATATTTAGGCCGGAAGCAATCACCCACTTTTTATCTGCCCTACCATCACCATCGAGATCTTTGATTGCGTATACCTTATCTTCACTGCGATTGCCTACAAATAAAGTCCCACTCGAAGATAAAGCCATAGACCTGGCATCTTCGACTTCTGCATACACACTAATGGAAAAATTCTTTGGTAACTTGATCAACTCTAATGGAAGTTTAGCGCTCGTCTCTGTAATTGCCGGAAAGCTATTATCCGAAGCAGATGTATCCGTTGCTATGGTTTCCTTGGATGAATGATTACAACATAATACGACTGTTATTAAACTAAGGAACAAAGTTGATTTAGGTAAGCTGATATTTTTCATTTCAATTGAATTTACATTTTACTACAAAGAAAACGTTGCTTTCTATGCTTACTTTAAAGAAGTTGATGAACGGTATTAAAAATATCCTTTATGCCATAGGCTAAGTAAGTCCATGCT
>JANPBK010000171.1:0-11565 GCA_031430395.1 Cyclobacteriaceae bacterium | reverse complement strand
TTGGTGCTGTGAGCCTACCTGAACAAGAAAGAGGGCCTGATTCGCAAAATAGGTTTAACCTAGCAATGGTGATGGGTCGCCTCTTTCTATTCAGGAAATGTAGTAAGCTTTTTAATATGAAGTAAACCTAAGAGCAATGGTAGGGTGACGTGTAAGTTCAAAATGTTATCTTCGTTAAACGTTTGGTCTCGGGCACAGGACGCGGCTTCGGAAGCGCACCACTGCAGAAACACAAACGTTATGGGCAAGGCGGTCAGACTAATAAGGAGACTCAGAAAGGGAAAAGGGTTGATTTATAAAAACACACTTCTATGAAATGGACACATTTACTTATTGTCATTGGACTAATTGGATGCAAGAAGCAGGACAAGGCAGTTTCTGGGGACGACTATATTACTAGTTCATCAGGACTAAAATACAAAATTCTCCAGACAGGGACTGGAGAACCTGCGAAAGAGGGAAGTCAAGTTTTAATTTTTGAGACTACTAAATATAGAGATGGGACAATACTCTACTCAAATGAAAACACTGACAATCCAGTACAAATTTTAATTGGAGGAAACCAAGCAACAGCGGGTGTAGACGAAGGACTAAGAGGAATGCAAGTCGGAGAAATTCGAGAAATTATTGCACCTCCTTACTTAGTTAAGAGAAAATCATACCCACCAAATGTATCACCCGATTCGACACTGGTAGTAAAGTTAATTCTACACAAAATCTTATAATCTTAACACTTCACTTCGGTGTGACATAATTATGCATCAAGCAATCGACACAGACTTGGAATTTTATAATGGATGATCGGACCGCCCAGCCTATAACAAAATGTATAAAACATGGCTGTTCACAATGCAAATTTGTAGTTTCAATTTCTTAAATTCTTTCGGTCACGTGGTACAGGAGACCGCTTCGAAAACCCGGCCACGTTTCATACACAAACTTTATGCACAATGCCGCGGGACAAAGTAGTCGCCTCGCATTGGCACATTTGCTTGCCGCATATTCCACCCCTAGCCTAAGCTATGGCAAGAACCAAATTCCCACACACCCATGATAGCAATAGTTGCACCAAATGGCTCTCTTTCGACCATGTCTAATTACAACATATTTTCATCACATTTTCCGCGTGTCTTGTCACATTTGATGAAAAGAGTCATTAAGGTGTTTTAATAATACAAGAAGATTAAAATAATGAAGATCAGTTAGCGGTTTGAAAAGCGATATTTAGAAAAATCGAAGGCAATTTTTCGTTTATACAAGCAAATTTTCTTTCCGAAGCATACCAAAATCAATTTCTTAATTTAGAAACTCCTCAAATCTACCTTCCCAAAATTAAATTGCCGTTTCGCCAATTTATATTGATCTTTCTGGCTTGCAATTTGGAAAATGACTGACCCGAAAAAATATACGCTAAGTGTTGGGATCACACTCGTTATTGCCAACATGATTGGCACAGGAGTTTTTACTTCCCTGGGGTATCAGGTGGGTCCTATGCCTTCCGGCTTCGCTATTCTACTACTATGGGCTGTCGGTGGGGTGGTTGCATTATCTGGCGCCTTTACCTATGCCGAGATCTCCACAACACTCCAAAAATCCGGTGGAGAATATCATTATTTGGGGAAAATATTTCATCCGGCTTTTGGCTTCGTGAGCGGTTGGATGAGTCTTTTGGTTGGATTTGCCGGAGCCATATCAGCAGTAGCCCTCGCCATTGCTGAATACTCACACACATTATTGGGCATACCCAATAAATTTGTCGCAATCGCTGCCATTGTCATCGTATCTACTGTGCATTGGTTTGGGGTAAAAACAGGCGGAGCAGTTCAAAATTTTCTTACTTCAATGAAACTGCTCTTAATTATATTTTTTTGCATAGCCCCCTTCTTTGTTGCAGATGAAATTAAATCGGGCATCAGCTTTTGGCCGCAGGATGGCGATAATAATTTGATCCTTAGCGCCAGTTTTGCTGTCTCATTGGTTTTTGTGGTTTATGCCTACACCGGATGGAATGCCGCTGCTTACATTGCAGGAAATTTAGAGAATCCCTCAAAGAACTTACCAAGATCATTAATTATCGGTACGTTGACCGTAACCGTCATTTACTTAGCCCTCAATGCCATGTTCTTATACTCCGCTTCTTTCGAAGAACTGAATGGGAAAAACGATATCGGAAATGTTGTAGCTTATAAACTGTTCGGAGATAAAATTGGTCTTGCTTTTTCTTCAGTTTTCAGTATTGCTTTATTATCTACATTAAGTGCAATGACAATTGCAGGGCCTCGCGTTCTCGAGGCGATGGGTGACGACTATCCAAAACTAAAAACATTAGCGACAAAGAATCGCTACGATATGCCTTATCTGGCAATATTAACACAGGCTGGCTGGGCAATCTTTTTGGTAATGGTGAGTTCATTCAAAGAGATCATTCAATATATCTCCGTAAGTCTATCCTTGTTCTCAATGGCCACGGTGCTCGGCATATTTATTCTTAGAAAGAGATATCCGAAGGAACAACGACCTTTCTCTGTACCATTCTACCCACTGCCACCGATTATCTTCACGATCTGTACATGTTGGATGATCTATTATGTAACCAAGAATGACCCCTGGATCATTCTCTATTCGTTAGCTACTATGTTTCCCGGATTAATTATTTATTTTGCGATTTCAAAAAAACAATCATGATTAGAAAAAAGCTATTATTCATTGTCTTAATCTGCCTTGCTTTTAGTTGGTCTTGCACCGATAAAAAAGCAACTGTCTCGGAATCAACGACCGATTCTCTTATACAAATTGATTCCGCGTTGGATATACATGATTCTATTGCGTCAACTAAAGAAACCGTTACTGAAAGCACACTCAAAGATTCTGTATTAGATAATGCAGCGCGTTTTATTGCAGGCCTTCCGCAGTTAAATAGTAACTCATTCACAGCATTGCAGAATGACAAATACTGGAAAGAATATCAACTATCCATGGATGCCAATTGGGAAAAGATGTTCAAAACAAGGTTAAGCAAGATGGCCACTTGGGAAAAGAGCACCTTCTCCAAGTCTATAGAAGATTCGCTAACTCTTTTCTATCCCTTCTCAGGTCCTGATTTTCTACATGCCTTTTACTTATTTCCAAGATCTAAAGTGTATTTAATGGCTGCCTTAGAGCCTATTCTTGAAGTAGTACCCCTTGATACGATCTCTGAAAAAAATCGTGATGAATTTTTGGATAGTCTCGGAAATTCTCTGCGAGATATTTTTAATAAGAGTTATTTTATCACGACACACATGCAAAACGACCTGAAACAAGTAAAAGGCGTCTTGCCTCCGCTATACTTCTTTATAGAAAGATCAGGTCACGAGTTAATAGAACAAAAATTCATCACGCTGAATGCCGATGGCACTGAAAAAGAAATTAAAGGAAACCAAATTCATTGGCAAAAAACTCCTGGTGTGAAGTTGACTTTTAGAGATCGCAAGACGCTAGAGGTTAAAACACTTTATTATTTTTCAGTGAGTATCTCAAACGCAGGCCTTAGAGACCGTCCACCATTGGTAACTTTTATTGAACAGAAAGCACCTTTTAGTACGTTTGTTAAATCAGCGTCCTATCTGATGCACAAAGAAGCCTTCACCGAAATAAAGAAACTCATTGTTAAAAACAGCAATTACGTTTTTCAAGATGATACTGGCATGCCCTATAAGTATTTTAAGAATAAACTGGACTGGAAAGGTCAGTTCTTTGGCGAGTATATCAAACCAGTGAAAGACTTTAGTTCTGAATTATATCAACCTGATCTTGACTCAGCTTTTAAGTCATCAGGTAAAAAGGATTTACCCTTCTCGTTAGGCTACCATTGGAGCACTAAAAAGCAAAATTATATGCTCTTTAGTAAGTCAAAACTTCCAATAACAAAGTAGCCTTACTTCCTCAAAACGCCTCATTGGCGTTTTTTAATGACATTATTTTTAGATTAGTCTAAATATTATTTTATAATAGACTAATTATTTAAATTTGCCAGTCTAAATAATAAAATGAGGCCTTCTTACATAGCATTGCTATGCTTCCTGTCAACCCAACTACTTGCTCAGACGATAAAGAGCAATATAGCTGGGAGACTTATGCAGCAAACTAATCCGGTCGAATTTGCCCACATTACCTTATTGCATACATCCTTTGGGACCACATCCAATGAGAATGGTAACTATGTGATTGACAATGTTCCCCCCGGTCAATACAAATTACAAGTTTCAGCCATTGGCTTTCAAACACAAACAATAGCTATCACCTTGAAGTCAGGTGATAATAAAATCAAGTCGATCGAAATGGTAGAAGATGACTCACAACTGCAAGAAGTTGTAATCACAGGTACCATGAAAGAGGTTTCCAAAATGAATTCTCCAATACCTGTTGAAGTGTATGCCCCTTCCCTATTCTTGAAAAATCCGACTCCAAATATCTTTGAGGCTCTTTCAATGGTGAATGGTGTTCAACCACAAATCAATTGTAACGTATGCAATACCGGAGATATTCACATCAATGGGCTTGAAGGACCTTATACCATGATTCTAATAGATGGCATGCCCATCGTCAGTAGTTTGGCCACCGTCTATGGATTAGCAGGCATCCCGAATAGCTTAGTAAAAAGGATTGAAGTCGTTAAAGGCCCTGCCTCCACGCTATATGGTTCAGAGGCAGTCGGAGGGGTAATCAATATCATCACCAAAGAGCCTCAAGCTTCACCGAAATTAAAAGTTGACTTCTATGGGACTACGTTGGCTGAGTACAATGCGGATGTAGCGAGCGCATTTAAAGTAAGAAAGTCATCCTCACTAATTGGTATCAACTATTTCAATTTTTGGAAAAAATGGGACGTCAACAATGATAATTTCACCGATGCCACGTTGCAACAGCGAGCATCTCTGTTTAACAAATGGAACATTTATCGACCTTCAGGCAAGAATTTCTCACTGGCAGCAAGGTATGTCTATGAAAATCGGTGGGGCGGAGAGTTGCAATGGACACCTGAACATCGCGGAACTGATATTTATTATGGCGAATCCATTTATACAAACCGAACCGAATTTATTGGTAGCTATCAACTAAAAGGTAAGGAAGATATCAATATTGACTTCTCTTATAATTACCATCTCCAAGATTCCTATTATGGCACCACCAAATACCTCGCTAATCAAAGCACCACCTTTTTACAATTCAGATGGACTAAAAAAATTAAACAACAAGATTGGCTGGTAGGATTTCCACTGAGATATACCTACTATGATGACAACACCACAGGCACACTTTCACCTGACGGAAAAAATAATCCGGGGATTACATTCCTTCCGGGAATCTTCGTGCAAGATGAAATTAAGTTCACAGAAACGTTTTCACTGCTGGCTGGTGCCAGATATGATCATCATAATATTCATGGAAATATTTTTACCCCAAGGATCAGTTTTAAAATCTCTCCCAATAGTAACAATACGTTACGATTAACGGGAGGCAGCGGGTATCGGGTGGTCAATCTCTTTACCGAGGAACATGCTGCACTAACCGGAGCCAGACAAGTTATTGTTAAGAATGGTTTAGATCCGGAAAGATCATGGAACGTAAATTTCAACTATGCTAAAAATAGTGTGTTAAAAAATGGCTACATCAATCTTGATGGAAGTTTATTCTATACTTATTTCACGAATAAAATAATTGGTGACTTTAGTACAGACCCGCAAAAGATCATCTATGATAATTTATCAGGACACGCTGTTTCGCGCGGGATTACCCTCAATGCAGATATGAGTTTTTCCAATAGCTTTAAAATTTTAACCGGTGCCACGCTGATGGAGGTTTTTCAAATCGACAATGAAGGTAAAACTCGTGCGCAATTGAATGCTCCTGGCTTTTCAGGAAACTTTACCCTCAGTTATACATTTCCTGTATCTCGACTTTCTTTTGATTTGACTGGAAAGGTAACAGGGCCAATGCATTTACCTGTCGTTCCGAATGACTTCAGGCCCTCCCTCTCCCCCTGGTTTAGTATTGTCAATATTCAGATAACAAAACCTATCAGTCGGGACTTAGAAATATATGTGGGCATAAAGAATTTGCTCAACTTCCTTCCCCAAGATCCGCTGCTCAGACCATTTGATCCTTTTGATAAAAATATTTCAGTGGATAATCCAAACGGATATACCTTTGACACTTCCTATGGCTATGCTCCCATGCAAGGAATCAGGATGTTGATGGGCATGCGTTGGACAATTCATTAAACGATCTATTTTTCAACTAACACTGCGTCTGTCAGAATAAAATTGCCGTGCTCTAAATCAGTTTCGTTCAGTTTTACTTTCCCTTTTACTCGTATGAATTGATCTGCTTCAAACTTGGCTGGTTTAATTTTAAATGAAACCTCCGCAATGGTCTCCGGGCCGGCTCCTCCACAAAAAAAACACTGACTATACGGAAACTTGGAGAGAATAATATAGGAATTACCTTCCACGTCTATCGGCATATAATATCCTTCCAGGCTTACTTCTTTACCGACCAAAGCCTTTAGTTCGGGAGGAAAAACAGGCATCATAAAATACTCTGCAGCCTTTTCATTATACTTCGTTTCAAATTTTGTTTTAGCAAAAGAAGCCCACCCATCACTTTGAGCTAAAAGAGAAAGGGAACCGATACATATTATTCCAAGTAGCAAAAATCTTTTCATGATACAAATCTAGTTACCTGCCAGCACTTTATGAATATTTACACGAAAGGCTTGAATGGCCGGAAGTAGCGAACAAAAAATACCCAATAAAATACTCCCCATTAAAATCCATAGCTCTTCTCGGTAGAAAACACCAGAACTAAAACCTGTTTTCTGTCCTGCATCCATCGAATAAATAAATAAACCAAAAACAATGTGACCTAGGATTAACCCCAAACACGTTCCAACAAAAGTAAGGGTGCTTCCTTCTAAAATAATACTTTTAAATAGTAAACCCCGATTTGCTCCCATGCTGCGCATAATTGCCATGTCATACCTTCTCTCCTTTAAAGAATTATACAAGGCGATAAAAATACTTAAGCCCGAAATAAATATCAAAACATAGGCAAAACCCAAAAGTGCCTCCGCACCAACGCCTAGCAAGGTAAACAACCTGGCCATTTCAAAAGCGGGTGAAGCTGCCTGCATATTTGTTTGTGTATTAATCATTCGGGGTAATTGAATAGCGGCAATGGGGTTCTTGTATTTAATCAACAATGAAGTGATTTCGAGTAAGCTATCACCTGCCTCCACGGACGGTACCAGATGAGATGGAGAAATTAATAACTTGTGATGACTACTATCAACGACTTGTGTTTCATGTGCTTTCCATACACTTCCAATATTGGTTAAGATCAAGTTATCCAAGATAGTACCGGAGTTTTTTAGAATACCCTTTACAATGTATTTGTTGTCTTCATGCGCATGCCCTTCCTTCGTTAGTCCATGAGCGCTCTCAAAATGGTCACCTACCTTGAGTCGACTGATCTCTGCTACGGTTGCCCCTAACGTTACATCAAGATCATTTACCCACCATGTTCCCATTGCTATTTCGCATTTGTACAGTTTAGCATAGTCGTGATTTGTTCCAACGACTCGAAAGCCTTGATAACTATCTCCTAGTGCGAGAGGTATGGCATGCTTAACCAATCGATGTTGGGAGAGCCGGTCTGCCTCTCTAAGCTTGATGTTTCCGGTGGGAAAATCAACATGAAATACATTGCATAAAATAAGTTGTAAGGGGCTGCCTTTTGCACCGACAACCAAATCGATACCTTGTGTATTGTTCGTCATCTTTTCTTCCAACTGATTATTGAAAAGAATTAATAACGTAATCATGGCAACGCCTAATAATAAGAGAAGAATATTCAACGAAGTATTGAGCTTCTTCGCCATTAAATAATTCCAGATGAGCAAGCGTATAGACATTCAATGATTAATAGGATATAGTCAACTTAGCAGGAGTTATAAATTAATCTGATTTTTCAATTTACTTTTCAAACGATGATCATGGGTAGCAACAATCAATGTTGCCTTATTCTCTTTTGCTACTTTACTCAAAAGCTCAACTACTTGATTGCAATTCGTATCGTCTAGCGCAGAAGTTGGCTCATCTGCCAAAATGAGCGCAGGCTCGTTAATGACTGCTCTTGCGATTGCTACACGTTGTGCTTGTCCTTGGCTGAGTTCATAGATCTTCGCATTCTTTTTTTCAAATAGTCCTAATTCATTCAATATCCAATCAACCCGATGCTCATCTTGCTTCAGTCCTGCCAGAAAGGGAGCCATCAACAAATTATTTCTGACACTAAGCGCAGCGATCAAATGATTTCGCTGAAATACAAAACCAATCTGCTTACCTCTTAAATGATCTAATTCGATGTCAGATAATTTCGTGATGTCAATTCCTTCCATTTCTATGGCCCCTTGCTGAGGCCTTAGCAGCCCACCTAAAAGGTGCAGCAGCGTAGTTTTGCCGCTACCTGATTCACCTAAAAGTAGAAAGCTCTCAGTTCTTGCAACCTTAAAATCAGGAAACCGAATCTCTTTGGCTAGTACTCCACTAGTAGAGGTATAACTAAATGTAAGTCCACTGGTTGAAATCATTCTCTTGTTGAATGAATTGCTTTTGCTTTAACCTGATTTAACAATAGTAAGCCAATGACAAAGAATCCTCCGATGGCAAGTGTACTATTGCGCATGCTCCCAGTCAGTTGTTCAACCAGTCCATAGCTAAATGTGCCGAATACAATTGACAAGTTGAAAGCCGCATCGAAAAAACTAAAATAAGAAGCGTGATCAACAGAGTCAGTCGGTATTAGCTTTGCATAGGTAGCTCGTGAAAGTGATTGGATACCCCCCATGACAATTCCAACAGCGGTAGCGAGGGCATAAAATTGATATTCGTTTGTGACAAGATAGGCAGCCAGACAAATTCCTATCCAAATCAAAATCATAACTTTTAACGTACTCTTATTACCCCATTTGCTTGAGAACTTTGCAAAAACAAACGCCCCCAGTGACGCAACCAATTGAATAATCAATACCGTAGCGATCAATTTAAAGTCTGGCAGCTTCAATTCCTTTGATCCAAATGTGGCTGCCATATACATAACTGTTTGCACCCCCATATTAAAAAAGAAATAGGCTAAAATATATTGTTTTAAATCAGGATTGCTCTTCAAGCTTCGCCATACTTTTCCAAGTTCTTCATACCCCTTCGTCCACTTCGATTTTTGATAATCCTTCCGGTATAAGTTTGTGGGTAAAACAGCAAAAGGTATTTGTGCAAATCCAATCCACCATACACCAACAAGTAAAAATGAAAATCGAGTAGCCATCCCTTGTGAAGAAAATCCGAACGATTCAAAATTTTGAATCAAAATAAGATTCACAATCAGCAATACTACACCACCATAATAACCCCAAGAATATCCTTTAGCACTTACCCGGTCAAATTGATCATTGCTGGCAATTTCAGGCAAGTAAGCATCATAAAATACGAGACTACCTGAATATCCAATGCTCGCTAATACCACGCATAATATCCCCCACTCCAGTGTAGAAGAAGTAAAAAAGTACATCCCCATGCAGGCTAGTCCACCCAGGTAGCAAAAGAACTTCATGAAGGATTTCTTATTTCCGGCATAATCTGCAACACCGGAAAGCAAAGGCAAAAGAGGTGTGATGAGCAAAAATGAAAAAGAAAGAGCAAAGGAATAAAGAACAGAGTTTCTAAGGGTTGCTCCCATGAAGACCACCTGATCATTACCATCTGTTGTTGTGATGGCTTGATAATATATCGGAAAGATAGCAGAAGTAATTACTAAGGAATAGACAGAGTTCGCCCAATCATACATACACCAGGCACGGATGGTTTTGGGGTTATCTAATTCCATCGTATTTATTTCACTCATAAATTAAAAAGCCTTCCGTGATTAGTGGAAGGCTTCTTTGCTAATAGACTATTGAATAATTAATTCTTTTTAGGATCTGAATTGTCCAAAGCTGTGTAAAGGATTTTTCTTGCATTCCCTTTCCTCAATTCCGTTTCTACATCGGCAATAATTCCACGCTTCGTTTCTTTATCTACCTTCAAAGAAATGGTTAATTGATCGCGCTCAAATTCGGCCAATTTACTCTTCTCTTCATTGACCCAACGAATGATGTCATTGGTTTCAATAAACACATCGTTCGCCTGAATTTTTGGCTCTTTTCCATAAACCGCTTTGGTAGGCTCACCGATGTATAAGTTCGTAACCAATGTTTTACGTTCAAGTTTTCTTAATTGACTAGCTCGAGGGATCTGCTGTTTCACTTCGATAGAGGTCTTTCTAAGTTGCGTTGTAACCATGAAAAAGAACAACAACATAAACACTACATCGGGCATAGAAGAAGTAGGAATCTCCTGCTTTACTTCAGCTTTCTTCTTAAATTTTGACATAGTCTGTTCGTTTAGTTACCTACTTTAGTCGGTTCAGCAATCGAGATGTTCATCGGAATATCCTTCTTACCACGTTCATAGATGGCTTTCTTTTCCGGATCGGCCAAGGCAGAAGCTGCTTCTCTAAACTCCTTATTTGATACTCCAGCTTGCTGCGCATAGATATCGTAATAGGCTCCTTGCACAATGTCCAGAATTTCAACAAATCTTTTATGACTTGTACCTCTATCTGTTTTGAAGGATACGATAGCCTTTTCAGGGCTTTCGGAACTCGCAGGATCAACTCCTTTATTAGTGACAAACTTTTTTATCATCTCCTTAAGATCGCCTACATCATCCATCGGCTCACCTTCAATAAGTAGCGCGTCAGTTGAATTAACTTGAATCTTGAAGATATTTTTCTCCTGCATTTTCACCTCAATATCCTGATTCGGATCGGGTGGCGGAGGCAAACCGATACTCAATCCTCGGTCGTTATTGATCGTTGTTGTAA
Organism: Cyclobacteriaceae bacterium; assembly: GCA_031430395.1. Lineage (GTDB taxonomy): Bacteria > Bacteroidota > Bacteroidia > Cytophagales > Cyclobacteriaceae > ELB16-189. The sequence continues at coordinate 603 of JANPBK010000171.1, read as the reverse complement.
CCAAGAAAAAGGTTAACAACAAGAATGCAATATCAGCCATGGAAGCATTCGGTATTTCTGGTGTCGCTCTTGCCATTGAATTATATTTTTAACCTGTAATAATATCCTTTACTAAAGAATATACTGCTAATACAACTGACGCAGCCAAGATGATGTAAAAAGTGATCATACCAGCCCCGATCATTCTGGAACTACCTGCATCAACACCCATTGAAACAGCTTTTGCACTGACTTCGGAGCCTGATAGCGCATATGATACCCCAAAAAGAACGACTAGACCAACTACCCCTATCAACGCTTTCATTAACCCAGCAGGGTGCTTGATCGCATGTATGATGGGCATTCCAATACTGGCAATTACTGCTACTGCAAAAAATACATAGCAAATAATCAGTCCAGGAGAAATTAACGATTCGATTAACGGTGCAGATTCTTCCATGGAAACTGTTATTTAGACAATTTATTTTTTACCAAAATATCAATCAATGTGATGGAAGCGTCTTCCATTTTATTAACTAAGCTATCAATCTTAGATACACAATAGTTATAAAGGATTTGAAGCACCATACCCACAATCAGACCACCTACGGTAGTGATCAAAGC
>JANPBK010000170.1:0-4996 GCA_031430395.1 Cyclobacteriaceae bacterium | reverse complement strand
CAATAGGAACAATTTTGTGTAAATGAATTTTTACTGGTGAAATATTAAAATCTCTCTTTAGTAACTGATAAGCCTTTACACAGAGGTTATCTTCAATTTTGCCTGGGATCACATTTCCTGATAATGTAATCGAAAATTCATTAGACGGGATAATCTCTATAATATCTGTCCAAGGAACAGGATAAAAACAAGTTTCCAAATTATGAAATCCGTCCTTTCTTTTTGAAAGTACGTTTAATCCGAGATTTATTTTGGATGGGGGAAATGCAACCATTCAAAATTCTTCTAGCTAGAGACTTTATTTAGACAAGCGAGCTACTAATTCTTCAGTGATACCTGATGAAGAAAAGCCACCATCATGCATGAGGTTCTGCATGGTAACAAAACGTGTAAAGTCTGAGAACATTACCGTAATGTAATTGGCGCAATCTTCTGCAGTGGCATTGCCCAACGGAGACATCATCTGAGCAAAGTCGAAGAAAACATCGAAGCCGGAAATCCCAGCACCGGCTGTTGTTCTTGTTGGTGATTGTGAGATTGTATTAACGCGCACCTTCTTGGCTGTGCCATAGCGTTGTCCATAACTCCGCGCTACGGATTCCAACATGGCTTTGGCTTGCGCCATATCTGTATAATCCGGATAAGCTCGTTGCGAGGCAATATAGCTCAAGGCGATTACAGAAGCCCACTCATTTAAGGCATCCAACTTTTCGGAGGTCTGTAGTACTTTATGGAATGATAAAGCTGAAATATCCAGCGTTTTCAAATACCATTCATAGTTCATGTCGCCATATGATCTTCCTTTGCGAATATTAGGGCTCATACCAATTGAATGAAGAACAAAGTCCAGTTTGCCTCCTAGAACATCCATCGATTTGGTAAAAAGATTGGTTAAATCTGTCTCGGAAGTAGCATCAGCCGGTATAACCTCAGCTCCACAGGCTTGAGCTAATTCATTGATTTTACCCATTCTCATGGCTATGGGGGCATTCGTAAGAGTGAAGGTTCCTCCCTCTTCTTTCACTCGTAAGGCTGTTTTCCATGCAATTGAATTCTCATCCAGCGCTCCAAAAATGATACCTCGTTTTCCTTTCAATAAATGGTTGGCCATAGCTTTTTTGGTTAAAAGAAGTGCAATTATACAAAATCTAGACACTTATCGATTTATGATATGGAAGGATAATTCTTGGTTCTAACTACAGAATAAATTATTGTTTAGGGTAATTTTTTACCAATTAGTAGCCCCTAATCCAAAGAATCCACTAAATTTGACTCACCTAAAAACCAAAAATTCTTACTATGAACCACGAATTTGTTCTGCAATGGGATCGATATATGGATATGGCGGCCGTTGCCTCCATTGTGATTGGCGTTCTTATCTTCTTATACTATGAATTTAGAGTGCTTCAACTAAAAGATTATAAGGAAAAATACGATTACGTCAACTTACATGAAGTTCGCTATTTCTGGTATGCCATTTTAGCCCTTATTTTTGCGGCTGCTTTTTATTCCAACTCTATTGCCACCGAACGCATAATTACAAAAGGAGATCTATGGTTCTGGGTTCGCATATTTATTACCGTTTGTTTCTTGGTGATTTTCTATTTCGTGTTCTATAGTATGGTGAGAATATATTATCCACGTAATGTTGAAAAACGGCTAGTTAAACTCAGAACCAAACCGAGAACTTCTCCTGCTGGTAACTTAATGCGTAAATTGGATGAGACAGAGGAAGATTCTCATTTAGATGCAGATCAAATTGCAGAAGAAGCGAATGTGCACTCGGTAGATTATGATGTCTGGTTAGATGACAAAACAGGGTATAAAAAAATTGAAAAGTATGACAGCTATTTACATGCAGAAGAATGCCCCAATTGCGGTTTCTTTACGCTCAAAATTGACAAAGAAGAAATAGAAAGTAAACCAACTCAAGAGTTAGCGGGTCTATTGTTAAAACACTATAAATGCAGTTATTGCAAACATCGAGAAGCCAAAGAAGTAAAGTTGGCTAAACTTTCCAGCAACATCGCCTAAACCTACTTATTCAAATAAGAAAGCCCCATTTTTGGGGCTTTCTTATTTGAAGTTATCTGAATTGAAATCTCTTGAAACATTCTCTCAACTCTCCTATTGGAATTTTCGACAGTGGCATTGGAGGACTTACCGTTGCGCATGCCATTCACCAACATTTGCCTAACGAGCAAATTATATACTTCGGTGATACCGCTCATCTTCCTTATGGAGATAAATCAGAGTCAGCGATTCAAGCCTACTCCATTAAAATTGCCGATGTGCTGCTTAAAAAAGGCTGCAAAGTAATCGTGATTGCTTGTAACTCTGCTAGCTCGGCTTCCTATGAATTACTTAAAGAATATGTAAGGGATCAGGCACATATTATTAATGTCATTGATCCGATGGTAACTTGGGTAGCCAAAGAACTGCAGGGAAAAAAAGTCGGGTTAATTGGTACCAAGAGAACGGTACAATCTGGTATCTATTCGAAAAAGCTTACTGAACTTGCTTCAGATATTAAAATTCTATCATTGGCTACCCCTCTTTTAGCCCCAATGATTGAGGAAGGCTTTTACAATAGCCAAATTAGTCATGAAATAATTGCCAATTATTTAAACGATCCAAAATTAGAAGCTATTGATGCGTTGATCTTGGCTTGCACTCACTACCCGTTGATTCGTAAAGAGATTAACGATTTTTATAATAACAAAATCGTTACAATAGATTCCGCCTTCATCGTTACTCAAACGTTGATCAATTACCTCACAACGAATTCTCTGGCTAGCGAAACCACCAATCCTAGTCATCAATTTTTAGTATCCGATTTCACAGAATCATTTGAAGCATCTACGCAAATATTCTTTGGGCAAAAGGTAAAACTCGAATGGCACCCTCTGTGGAATTAAAGCCTTTTGTAGTCATATGTAGGTTTTATTTAAATATTCGCTATTTTGAATGCCAGGATTATAAGAAATTTATAGTTAATCGCTAAGTTTCTTTAACTATGCAATCTTTAAGCCGTGACTAGACTTTCCATTTACCTTCTTCTGTTTTTCTCAAGCCTCATAAAATTCGAAAGTTCTTTAGGGCAATCAAGAGTTGATAGCTTGCGCCTCCAACTAAAAGAAGCCACAAGTGACTCGAGTAAAATTAACCTACTGGTGAAACTTTCATCTGAATACCAGTTTATTGATATCAATAAAAGCATTGAATTTGCTGAAGAAGCACTTAAAATAGCCAATGACAAAAATCTCACCTGGGGAAAAGCCCATGCTTACAAAACGATAGCCTCTATTGAAGGCATTCAGGGGAACTTTGCATCCGCTATAAAATACAACGACCTATCATTAAACTTGTACTTTCAGTTGAAGGATAGTGTAGGCATTGCAAAATGTTATAACAATCTGGGTACAGACTATTTTACGCTGGGGAAATTCGATGAAGCTTACTTTTATTATACTCAAAGTTACCGGATTGCTAATGCGATCAACAACAAGTTGCAGCGGGCTGTAACGCTCCATAATATAGCGAGTGTTTTTAAAGAGTTAGGTCAATACGACAGGGCCATAGATTATTTCAATTTATCAAAGAAAATTAGTGGTGAAATCAAAGATCACGAAGGCGCACCATACTATTATAGCGAGTTGGGAGACATTTATATGAGAAAAAATCAGTTTGACTCTGCGTTGATTGCCCTAAAATATTCTCTTCAATTAACTCGAAAAATAAAACTATCTATTAACGAATTGGAACCCGGTCTGGTTATTAATATTGCAAAAACCTACCTGCATCTCAACGACCGCGCGACTGCGCGAAGTTATTACGACAGTGCCGCTTCTTTATTTACAAAAACTGACAACCAATATGGTTTAGCTGAAGTTACTTTAGGCAGGGGGATTGTCAGTATGCAAGAAAAGAAATACCCGGAAGCCCAAAAATTGATAGAAGAGAGTGCTGAGGTTGCCCATTCACTAAATGCCAGGACTTTGGAAATAGTCTGTTATGAAAATCTCGCTACTTTATTTGAAGAGAGGGGTGACTATCAAAAATCTCTTTCATACTTTAAGTTGCATCAACAATTAAAGGATAGTTTGTTTAGCCAGGGCATGCAGGCAAAATTGTTACAAGACCAGATCCGTTTTGAAACTGAATCTAAAGAGGAGCAAATAAAAACGTTGACCAAAATGGAACAACTGAGGAGAGATGAAATTAAAAAACAGGAACTGATCCGAAACATTCTTGTCGTTGCCATTGCTTTAACCGTCATATTATTATTCACCGTCTATAGAAGCGGGCAACGCAGAATCCGCATTAATAAACTCTTACTGGAACATCAGGAGGAAATTAGAAAGCGAAGCCAAGAGTTGGAACAACTAAACCAAGTAAAAGATAAATTTTTCTCTATCATATCACATGATTTGCGCTCCCCGATAAATGCGTTAACAGGTATATTGGATTTGATGGACAAAGATCAAATTACTCCCAATGAATTTTCTTCCCTTAATAAAGAACTGAGAATTCAATTTAATCATACCAAAACCCTTATTAACAATTTGCTGGATTGGACATTGCTTCAAATGGATAAATTAAAGATCCAAATGGAGAAAATTGATCTGCGATCTTTAGTTGATTCAAATATTGTATTGTTGAGTTCGCTACATCTTAAGGAGATTAAAATCGTTAATCTCATTGAGTCTTATACGTCTGCCGTTGGAGACACGAACATGATCAATTTGGTTTTAAGAAACCTATTAACGAATGCAATCAAGTTTTCAGAACCCGGGGATTTGATAGAAGTAAGCGCTGTAAACAAAGGAGATCACTATACCGTATCCGTTAAAGATCATGGTGTGGGTATTGAGCCTGATATCCAAAAGCTTCTGTTCGACAAAACAAGCGGTTATACCACTCGTGGTACCGCTAATGAGAAAGGAACAGGTCTTGGCTTAATTCTATGCAAAGAGTTCGTTGAACGGAACGGAGG
>JANPBK010000169.1:0-47932 GCA_031430395.1 Cyclobacteriaceae bacterium | reverse complement strand
GCACCATTAGCCGAGCGAATGCGCCCCACCAAGTTGCAAGACTTGATTGGGCAAGAGCATTTAGTAGGAGAGACAGGTATTATTCGTAGAGCAATCGAGACGGGCAATGTGCCTTCTATGATTTTGTGGGGACCACCTGGTGTGGGGAAAACAACGATTGCCAATATTATTGCGAATGAAGTGAAGAGACCTTTTCACATGCTTAGCGCGGTTAGTGCTGGCGTGAAAGACGTACGTGAAGTAATTGATCAGGCGAGAAGAGCTAGCCGAGTAATCTTATTCATTGATGAGATTCATCGATTTAATAAGTCGCAGCAAGATGCGTTGTTGGGTGCTGTGGAAAAAGGAACGATCACATTGATTGGGGCGACTACTGAAAATCCATCTTTCGAAGTTAATTCAGCGCTCCTTTCTCGTTGTCAGGTATACACGCTTAAATCTTTGTCGGAGACTGATCTATTGAAGCTAACTGATCACGTATTAAAGAATGATCACGAGTTGAAGCACCGAAGCATTGAGGTCAAGGAGCATCGGGCATTGCTGAATATTTCTGGGGGGGACGCCAGAAAATTATTGAATCTGATTGAACTTATTAGTGAATCTATATCTGGTGATATTGTTTTAACAGATGCATTAGTTATCGAGGCTGCACAAAAGCGCATCGCCATTTATGACAAAAAGGGCGAACAACATTATGATATTATATCAGCTTTCATAAAGTCCATACGTGGAAGTGACCCGAATGCGGCTGTATATTATCTCGCCAGAATGATTGAAGGTGGCGAAGATGTGAAATTTATTGCCCGGAGAATGGTGATATTAGCAAGTGAAGATATTGGCAATGCGAACCCTACTGCGTTAGTAATAGCGACTACTACCTTTCAAGCAGTAGATATGATAGGTTATCCGGAAGCACGGATTATTCTTTCGCAATGTGTAATCTATTTAGCCAGTTCTCCTAAAAGTAACGCCAGCTATACGGCAATTGAAGCTGCCTTAAAGTCTGTTCGTGAAACAGGGGATCTTTCAATTCCGTTAGCTATTCGAAATGCTCCCACTAAATTGATGAAAGAATTAGACTATGGAAAAGATTATCAATATGCCCATAACTATGAAGGCAATTTTACAAGTATGGAGTTTTTACCTGATCAAATCAAAGGAAATACGTTTTACCATCCGGGAAATAATTCGCGCGAATTGGAGATTCGTAACCAACTTAAAAAATTATGGAAAGAGAAATATGGCTATTAATTAAATAAGCGAGCCTTCCTTTTTAAAGATTTATCAAAACAAGCGATGACTAACTAAAAGCCTATTCAGTGCAACGTCTACAATTTGAATCCTCTCCCTTCTTCGTTCCGCTGTGCATTGCATTAGGTATCCTCTATGCATATATTTTGTATCGAAGTAAATATTCATGGAGCAAACAAACTAACCGGCTGTTGTTTTTCTTACGAGCTTGTTTAGTGTCCTTGTTGTCGTTCTTACTCATCGGCCCGATCGTAAAACTGACCACACATCTGGTTGAAAAACCAACGTTGGTTTTTTTAATAGACAATTCGACTTCTATAAAGGAAGTCATGGACTCTGTTGAACGTGAAAAGGTGCTGGATCAATTAATATCGACTAGTAATAAATTGGAAAAGCAAGGCTATTCTGTACGGTGGAGAGATTTAACCAATCAGGACGTTGTGCGAGTTAATTTTAATAATAAAACGTCCGACCTGACAAGTGCGATTCGAGGAGTAATCGCTGAACAGGAAGGGAAAAATTTGTCAGGAATCGTTTTGCTTTCAGATGGCGTGTATAATTCCGGCACCTCTCCATTATACGCATCTCTTCAAGTTCCTATCTATACTGTCGGTATAGGGGATACCGTTGATCGAGTAGATTTGAAATTGCGAAATTTGGCATATAACAAAATTGCCTATCAGGGAAATAAATTTCCGATAAAAGCTGAGGTAAGTGTACAAGGTCTTCGAAATGAAGAAATCACTGTTATGGTTATTAAAAATGGCCAGGTAATAACTCAGAAAAGGAAGAATTCCGGAACTCATTCCTTGATTGATTTTGATTTCCTTGTTGACGCGACTGAGAAAGGAATTCAGCGAATGGAAGTTTTAGTGGCTCCATCAAAAAGTGAATCTAATGTTAAAAATAATCGATCAAGTATCTTTGTTGAGATAGTGGAAGGCAGGAAAAAGATTTTGGTGATTGCCGCTGCCCCTCACCCTGATATAAAAGCAATGAGGGCCGTAGTTGAAAGAAATGCTAACTACGAATTGATTCTTCATATTCCTGGTATTACCCCCATAGAGTCAAATTTTGATTTCAGTTCCGCAGAATTAATTATATTCCATCAGGTATTAGATATAAATGGAAAGACGGGAGCGTTATTGCAAAAATTGAGGAATGGCAGCGCTTCCATCTTATATATCATTGGAAAACAGTCAGCCTTGCGTCAATTAGCAAGTCAGTCAATCCCCTTCACTTTTGAGCAAGTTGGGCAATGGGACGAAGTGACTCCGGTCGTCAATTCAACGTTTAGAGATTTTAATTTTCCTGACAATAGTAATGGAGTCTTCTCTAAATATCCACCCATGGAAGTGCCCTTTGGTAAATTTGCTTATCCGCCCAATGCAACTATTTTAATTTATCAACGGATCGGCAGCGTTGTAACAGATCGGCCGTTATTATTGAGTTGGGAAGAAGGAAGTGGAAAAAGGGCCGCCCTCATTGGAGAAGGAATCTGGAAATGGCGCTTGAATGAATTTGCAACGAACGAGAATACACAAGTATTTGATGAAGTGTTTTCAAATTTGATTCAATACCTAAGCACATTAGACGATAAAAGAAAATTCAAGAGTTTTCCTATTCAAAGTGAATTTAGCGATGCGTTGCCAGTGATATTTGAAAGTCAGGTGTATAATAATTTATTTGAATTGGTATATGGGAATAAAGTTGAAATAGAAATTCGTGACGAGCAAAATAGAGTTTCAAGATATGAGTACGTTCTGAGCCCGGGTGGCGAGCGCTATCAAGTGGGCGGATTAAAAGAGGGCGTATTTCAATATAAAGCGTCTGCAGTCTTGAACGGATTGCGTGAAGAAGTTCGCGGGCAATTTATGGTGTCTGCTCAAAATATCGAAACCCAAGATCTTACTGCGGATTTTGGCTTATTGAAAAAGCTTTCTGCTTCTACCGGAGGTAATTTTTATCAGGTGAATGATTTGAAACGGCTCACTGATAAATTTGAGAAAATTCAAACGCCTGATCTCCTTCATTCGAATGATTCTTATAATCCATTGATTAATTTGAAGTGGATGTTTTTTTTGCTTTTACTTTTGATTAGTGTAGAATGGTTTTTACGAAAGTATATTGGAGGTTATTAGGAGTAATATCAATCTATCGTGGGCTTCATTTATTTGATTTGAATCATGAGTCAATTTTTGGTTATAGGTATTCAGGCAAGGCATTTTAGAAGTCTATTATTATTTTTATTTACTTTAGGCATCTTGAATGGGTGTGTAGAGAAAATAAGTATAGGCATTGAAGAGGGTGCTAAATTACCAATTGTTATTAGTGGATTTATTTCTGATCAACCCGGGCCATATGTTATTAAGATTAAGGAATCCTTTGATGTAGGATTACGTAATTCTCTTGAAAAGCCCGTATCCGTTAAAAAGCTCACTCTATTTGATAATGTTGGTAATCAAGAAATTCTTTTAGAGACAACCCCTGGCACCTACCAATCGGATATAAATGGCATGAGGGGAGTGGTTGGAAGAGTTTATAAATTAGGTGTTGAACTTTTTGATGGCAAGAAGTATGTATCAATTCCGGATACGCTTTTGCAACCTGGACGAATGGATAGTACCTATTATAAGTTCGAGAAAAACACACAGCTATCAGGTGTTTCTAATTATGCTTTCGATATTTATTTTGATGCTTCCGCGGGGCTTCTCAATAGTTACTACTTTCTATGGAAATTTACGGGCACATTTAAAGTTGATACGATGGGTACAAGTGAGGAACCTTGTAATACGCCCGATTGTGCTGGGTGCAGTTACTGTAATTTTGTTTCGAAATGTTCTGGCCTTCGCAATTATGCACCAATCAGTTCGCCTCAGCCAATATTAAGAAGGTTAAAGCCTTGCGAATGTTGTACTTGTTGGTATCGTATATTTAACGATGAACTTGTGATTCGCAACTATCAATATTTACAGGCGGGTCAGTTTAAAGCAATTAAAATTGGCACTATTCCCATCGATGATTGGAGACTACAACATAAAATTTATTCAGAGGTAAGCCAGTTTAGTCTAACTCGACAATCCTATTTGTTCTTTAAAGCAATAAAGGACCAGCGCGAAGGTACTGCGAGCTTATTCCAACCCGCTTCCGGAAAGATTCCAAGTAATTTTATTCAAACGGATGGAAAAGCGGAACCCATTCTTGGTTTATTCTATGCAGCTTCTATTAGCAGTAAATCAATTGTTCTTACCAAGAATAATGTGCCTCAGAACACTTATGTATTCCCCCCTGATAACACACCAATTCCTAGTCCGGATTGCAAAAATTTATATCCCAATGCGAGTACCACCAAACCTTCTTTTTGGAATGATTAAATTATAAAATAGTAAATTACTTTAAGATAGCTTTTTTACGTATCAAAGATCAAGGAGGTAGTAATTTGGATATGAAATCAATAAGCAACTTGTTTATCAAAGTAACTAGTGTGCTGAAGCGTTGCCCCACTAGGCTCCTGTTTATTATTATAGCCATGTGTGAGGGCTGCGTAGAAAGGCTAGACATTGCTCAAATAGCTACTTCGAATTTACCGATTGTATTAAATGGATTTATTTCCGATCAGCCGGGTCCATATCATATAAAAATTAGCAGATCGTTTAACATTGGGACCGCTTCTTCTTATCAAGCACCTATATCGGTTAAAGAATTAGTTCTCTCCGATAACTTGGGAACGAAGGAGACTCTTTTGGAAGTGACTCCAGGGAATTATGAAACCAGTCCAGGTGGAATAAGAGGGGTAGCAGGCAGGATTTATAAGCTCAATGTAGAACTACTTAATGGAAAGAAGTATGAATCTGTAGCTGATACTTTATCCGCTCCTGGCAACTTAGATACAGTCTACTACAAGTTTAGAACATTCGCCACATTAAAGGGAACTAAAGACTATTACTTTGATATTTATTTAGATGCAGGGAATTCCATTGCGAATAGTTATTACTACTTGTGGAAGTTCAAGGGTACGTATAAAGTAATAACAAATCCGGAAGCGGATAAAGAAGAAGAGCCTTGTTCATATACCGGCATAGACTGCGCAGGATGCAGCGTATGTAATAAAGCTCAAAAATGTACAGGTCTAAGAAATATTGCGCCAATAAGTTCACCAAGCCCCATCTATTTTCGATTCAAACCTTGTGATTGCTGTACTTGTTGGTATACTATCTATAGTGAAAGCCCTGTTATAAGTAACTATCAGTTCTTGCAAGCTGATGGATATAAAAATATTAGAGTTGGAACAATCTTGATTGACAATTGGATGCTGCAGCATAAAATATATGCAGAGGTGAATCAGTTAAGCCTCACCCGCCAAGGTTATCAGTTTTACAAAGCAATTAAGGATCAACAGGAGGGGGCAGCAAGCCTGTTTCAACCAGCGTCAGGAAGAATACCTGGAAACATCGAACAGAAGAGTGGGTCGTCAGAACCAATAGTAGGCATATTCTACGCGGCCTCTATCAGCTCCAAAACAATTATCATTACTAAACAAGATGTGCCTCCATTTACGTATGATTTTCTTCCGGAGGGGTCGCCTCTTCCGCCCAAAAATTGTTTAAACCTATATCCCAATTCAACAAATGTAAAGCCTTCGTTTTGGCAAGATTAGTTTCATTTAACATGTTTTGCTACCTCATCCCAATTCACCACATTCCACCAATTGTTGATGTACTCATTGCGCTTATTTTGATATTTCAGATAATACGCATGTTCCCAAACATCCAGAGCAAGTAGAGGCGTTCCTTTGAGTTCGCTGATGTCCATCAACGGATTATCTTGGTTAGGCGTAGATCCTATTTTTAATTTTCCTCCTTCGTTCACCAACCATGCCCAGCCTGATCCAAAGCGTTTCATCGCGGCATCAGTGAATTGTTCTTTGAATTTTTCAAACGATCCAAACGATCCATTAATGGCATCCGCAATAATTCCGGTAGGAATGCCTCCGCCATTTGGTTTCATCACTTGCCAAAAGAAATTATGATTCCAAACACCACCACCATTATTACGAGCTTTACTAGTAAGTTTGGAAGCATGGGAGAAAAAATCACTCACGTTTTCATACTCAATTTTATCAACCGTGATGGCTTCGTTTACATTTTTCACGTACGCAGCATGATGTTTGCTATAGTGAATTTCCATAGTCAAAGCATCAATGTTAGGCTCCAAAGCATTGTATGTATAGGGCAAGGCAATTTGACTAAATTGTAATATAGAGTTTGTATTGGCCAGAGTTTCTGAAGTTTTAAAAATAATAGTTGAACCAACCGTAACGAAGGCACTCGCTTTCAAGGCATCCTTCACAAATTTCCTTCTGCTTGTTTTCATATTGTTATTGGGTTAATCAATTCGAAAGGTATATTGGTTTGGAAGCAAACACTAACCATAACTTAAATTTACTTAAAAATACATAGCTTGCATAAAGGTCTTTATACGAATATTATGCCAGAACTACTCTATGATGAGATCCCTTCACTAGACTTAGCTGATTTTACCGGTGATGATCCTGTTAGGAAGAAGAAATTTGTAGCCGATTTAGGCGCAGCTTACAACAGTATTGGTTTTGTTGCTGTGCGTAATCATTATCTTACAGATGAACTTTCGGCTAAACTTTATGAGGAAATCAAGAAGTTTTTTGCTTTGCAAGATAGCGTGAAAGCGAAATATGAATTGCCTGGTTTAGCTGGGCAAAGGGGATACATTGCCAAAGGAAAAGAACATGCCAAAGGTCGCAACACAGGTGACTTAAAAGAATTTTTTCATGTAGGACAAGAAGTATTAGATAATGATCCGATCAGGCAAGAGTATCCGCAAAATATTTGGCCGAAGGAATTGCCTGCCTTTGAAAAGATAGCATTGGAGGTTTATCGAAGACTAGAAAATACAGGTGTTCAGATGTTAAGGGCCATCGCACTTTATCTTGAACTTCCGGAAGACTATTTTGATTTGAAGGTGAAAAATGGGAACAGTATTCTTCGACCGATTCATTACTTTCCAATCGAAAATCCTGATACAGTGCCAGCAGACGCGGTGCGAGCTGCCGAACATGGGGATATCAACTTAATCACTTTACTAATGGGAGCTAGTGCAGATGGATTACAGGTTTTAAGGCGAGATGGCAAATGGATTCCAATTACCGCCTTGCCGGAACAATTGGTTGTGAATGTAGGTGATATGTTAGAACGGTTGACAAATAAGAAATTAAAATCAACGATTCATCGAGTAGTGAATCCGCCACGTGAACTGATGAATAAACCTCGTTATTCTATTCCTTTTTTCATGCATCCTCGTTCGGAAATGAGTTTAGCCGCATTGTCCGGTTGTGTTAATCTTCAATACCCAAAATTATGGGAAGATATTACAGCTGGTAATTTCTTGAATCAACGCTTACGAGAAATAGGCTTGAAAAAATAATTTGAAAAAGCCCGTTAGCTATATTGGCTTCCTCAAAGATATTTTCTCCCTGTCGGTTTCAAGTTTTGGTGGGCCTCAGGCTCATCTGGCTCATTTCCAAAAAATACTAGCTATAAAGAGAGGTTATGTAACTGAAGCAGAGCTTATCGAGCTGAATGCAATTTGTCAGGTATTGCCGGGACCAACCTCTACGCAAACACTTACTGGTGTAGGGCATAAATTAGGCGGCCCTAATTTAGCTTATCTAACTTTATTAATTTGGATGTTACCTTCAGTGACTATTATGACGATAGCGGGACTGCTGATCAGTAGTTTTGAATCCAATAATATTTCACTTGCATTCACGCGATTTATTCAACCCATGGCTGTTGGATTGGTAGCCTATGCGGCTTACAGTATTAGCTTGAAAATGGTTACCACATGGAGGGCGGTAGCCATTATGGTAGGCGCAGGAATAGCATCCTACTTTATTAAAACTCCTTTTATCTTTCCCGTCATATTAATAATTGCAGGAGCAATTACAGCCTTTAATTATAAGGCCCATCCACGTGAACCGAAAAAGAAATTTGAAGTAAGCTGGGCTAATTTTTCTCTTTGGATTGGAGTACTAGTTTTAGCAGCCATTTTAGGTAGCCTCACGAAGACAATGCCTGCTTATTTGCCGATACGACTTTTTGAAAATTTTTATAGAAATGGAAGCTTAATTTTCGGAGGAGGGCAAGTGCTTACACCAATGCTCTATACAGAGTTTGTGCAATATGCTCCTAAGCAATATTTAACAAGTGAGGAATTCTTATCCGGTTATGCGTTGGCTCAATCATTGCCAGGGCCTGTTTTTTCTTTTAGCGCTTATATAGGCGTATTATCCATGCGGGATTTCGGAATAGGCGGTGGAATTATAGGTGGCATTATGTCTGCTGCAGGTATTTTTTTACCAGGAACTTTTTTAATCTTTTTTATGATTAGAATTTGGGAAAGCCTTAAAAAATATAGACCTATCCGCGCATCACTCGATGGCATTAATGCTGCAAGTGCGGGCCTGGTAGCTGCGGCTGCTATATTATTGTTTCAGCCTTTGGAAAGCACTTTTCTGAATATTGCCTTTACGATTGGCACGTTTTGCTTAATGGCTTTTACTAAGTTGCCATCGTGGGCCATAATCTTAACAGGATTAATTTTGGGATTTCTTATCCAATAAAAAACCCCACTTTTTAGTGGGGTTTTTTACTAACGTCAATTTAACGATTAGCCAAGTTTGAAAATGATAGGCAACGTGTACCGTTGCTTAACAGGCTTTCCTCGTTGTTTTCCAGGATTCCAAGATGGAGCACTTTGCATCACACGAGCTGCCTCTTCATCGCACCCTGCTCCAATTCCTTTAATTATTTTAACATCATTGATGGATCCATCTTTTCCAATTACAAATTGCACGAAAACCCTTCCTTCTACACCCATCCTCCTTGCCTGAGCAGGATATTTCATTTTTTCACCTACATACTTATAAAAAGCAGGAAGTCCACCTTTGGGAGTAGCAGTTTCCTCAACGACTGAAAAAATTTCATCCACTTCTTCTTTGACCTCTTCAACTACAGTTACAGCTTCAACTTTAGTGTCTTCCGTAACCTCCACGTCAAACTTAATATTTAGGTCTTCTTTGATTTCTTCTTCATCAGGCACTTCCACTATTTGTGGTTGTTGAATAACAGGTGCTGGAGGTGGTGGCTGCTCTGTGGGAGGGACTTCCAGCATCTCTTCAAATGTATTGGTACTCTTATTGGTTAAAAGATCAAGTTTATCATCATAACTTTTCCATTCGAAAGCCATAACAATTACTGACATGGTGAATAAAAGGCCGATACTAAAAAATAGTGCCGTCTTTTTAGTCAAATCTGCTTTTTCTGACTTTTTAGCTTCCATACGTTGTTTTTCAGTTTAGGATTTCAAATATAAGAATAGAATCCAATTGTGCATACCAAGTCACAAAAAGGCGAATTCTTTTTTGACTATTTATATTGAACGGATGCTCCTGATTCCCAGAAAAGACTGAAATCTGGCATTTTTAACACAAGGAAGGAGAAATGGAACTAAATTTTGAAACTTATAGGCATGATACACCGCTGCTTTACAGGTTTCCCGCGTTGTTTCCCGGGATTCCAACGGGGTGCATTTCTCATCACACGCATTGCCTCTTCATCGCATCCTGATCCGATACCTTTAAGTACCGAAACGTCACTAATCGCTCCGGTTTTATCAACGACAAATTGCAACGTGACCTTTCCCTCAACACCAAGTCTTCTGGCTTGAGGGGGATATTTCATGTTATCAACCAGATACTTATAGAATACGGGCATACCACCGATTGGAGACGAGGATTCCTCTACAATGGTAAAGATCTCTTCTATTTCTTCTTCATGTTCTTCTATTGCTACTGTAGCCACTTCAATCCGAGGCGCTTCATTGTCTAGATTTATATTCAAAACTTCATTGATCTTCTCTTCATCCGGCACCTCTACTATTTTTGGTTGCTGTATAACCGGGGCTAGAGGAGGGGGCTGCTGAGTTGTAGGCACATCTAACATTTCTTCAAAAGTATTAGTACTTTTTACTGCAAGCAGGTCCAATTTATCATCTTGTTGTTTCCATTCAAAGGCAGTCAGGGCTGTACTCAGGGCTATGACTAATCCAATACTAAAGAAGAGCCCCCTTTTATTGGTTAAATCCGCCCTTTTTGTTTTCTTAAGTTCCATATCAAATTTAGTTAAGACAAATACTCAATTTGGTTACGGCATCGCTGAGAATAAGTTCGAAAAGGGAACAATTATTTTGTTGCTGAAACGCGCAGATTTATTTTCTGCTTCCATAAAAGAGCGTGAAATAGACGGTTGGAAATACGGCACTATTAGTTGCAGTTGGCATTAGGATAACCTCCTTAAAATAAGCGTCTAATAAAAAGCCCACTTCGAAACCTGTAACCTGGCTCTTGACAATCCCTAATTCAAAATTGAGACCCATTTTTATATTTCCTCCGAGTTGAATTTTTGATTCACCCAGTCCTTGGAACAAATAGCCAGTCCCATAAATATATTCTATCGTATGCTTCGGGTTGTTTGGATTATATTGCTCATTCACGGTGTTAATTGAACCAGGAGATATGGCTCGTTCAATATAATACGGAGCAACAATTCCAATGGAAGGCCCAGCTGCGATAACAGCTTTAATTTCAACTCCTTGCTGAGGAGCTTTTGTAAATAATATAATATCTCTGCCGTACTGAAAACGGAATGCAAACAGGTAATTACTCTTGCCAAAAATGTAAGAATTACCGGTATAAATTGATTGAACTTTAACTTCTTGAGAGTTTTTGACATTCATGATCTCTAACCCATATGTAGCAAAAACGCGGTCATTAAGCCTTTTCGACTTTTTAAAGGTAAACCCGCCAATTAATCCACCGGAAGAATTTTTGTTAATGCCCCAGGTAAATTCAGAATTATACTCATAACTATCTTGGGTTTGACAGTACGTGGAGAATGTACAAGACATTATGGCCAATATGCCAATTATTTTTAGCCCTTTGATCATTTTAAAATTAACATTGTCGAAATTTAAGGTAAATAGCCAACGAAAAAAAACCACATAAAGTTTATACTATGGACACCATTATGGCCAGCGCAGAATATTTAGGAGGGTTACGAACAAAAGTGATTCATCTGAAATCTGGTAATATACTAACTACGGATGCTCCGATAGACAATAATGGAAAAGGAGAGACTTTTAGCCCCACAGATTTGGTGTGTGCATCCTTAAGTAGTTGCATGATGACATTAATGGGAATGGTAGCCGAACGTGAACTCATAGACTTGAGTGGACTACAGGCGGAAATCATTAAAGTAATGTCGGCTAATCCACGTAAAATAGCTGAAATCAAAATTAAATTTTCTCATCAAAATTTAGTGGCAACGGAAAGTCAAAAGCAAAAATTGATAAACGCTGCTCAAACGTGTCCAGTCGCACTTAGCCTTTCTGAAAATCTAAAGCAGACGATCTCTTTTGATTTTTGATTAAGATTTTTTTAGCTTTTCAATTTCCTTCTGAATCGATAAGTAATTGATATCGAAATGGGAGCTGTCGTAAACTGATTGTTTATTTTGAATTAACAATACTTGGGGAGATTCGTGCGGCACATCAAATTGCCTGGAAATTTCATGCGATATATTTCGGTGCGAAAGCAAGTCTAACAAATACACTGTAGTCCCTGCTAATTCTTCATTATTCCAATTTCTTTCAAGGCGATTGAGGGCTGTATTGCTAATGGAGCAAGTCGTGCTATGCTTAAAAAGTAAAACAGGCCTTATGGTAGATTCCGCGGTAGCCTGTGCTAGTTTTTCTGTTGAATTTAATTCAATCCAATTCATAATTAATCATAAAGATCTTTCCATAACTCACGTTCTTTCTTATCATAGCGAGGCCTTCTCACCTTTTCTTTGACGGCAGTAGTCTGAGTATCATTTTTCTTAAATAGTTTCGACCAAAATAACTTTACATTCATTAAAATAGTTCTCTCACTTTTAACATTGTCCTGATAGCCATGAGCAAATTTGGCGTCAGGGTGTAGGTTGTTTCCGTGAGGTTTATTCATTTTTAAATTTCCCTGGAAGTTGTTGATGCGGGCATATGCCTTGCCGGGGCTTATTACTTTCAATGCATCGTTATCGCTTTTGGGGTTGTGTCGGTAATTTTTAGTTAGCCGTGCACGACCCGCAAACTCATTGCCTTTTGCAAATGAACTATTTGGGTTTATTGTTATCATGGAAGCTTTAGCGCTGCTTGGATTATGTTTATAACTCCAATACATTTTCATCTTCCCTCCAAATTCACTTGCTTTTACTGTAGACTGATTTGGCCCAATACCTCGAAGGGATCCCGATTTTGCATGTGGTTTTTTATCATAGTCGCTGCTTTTAATTTTTACTTGTAATCCTGCAACTTCATATGCTTTATCATTAGGCTCTTTTTTCTTTAAAGATGCTTTGGCTGATCTTGGATTCTGAATAAAATTGTAATCGCGTCTTACTTTTATTTGTAAACCCGCAACCTCATACGCTTTATCATTTGGTTCTTTTTTCTTTAAAGAATTCTTGGAGGCTTTCGTATTTTGAACAAAATCATAATCTCTTTTTATTCTGCCCGAATTATTAGCTGCTTTGGCGTCTCGAGCGAGCGGTGTGTGAACATCAATTGGCTTACCTTGATTATTCCAAAGTTTACCACTTATGCTTCCACCCCCTTTTACGGGTCTTTTTGCTTTTATGTAGCCAGTGAATTCTTCTCCTTGATTTTGGAATATTTTAGTAGGTTTTAGATTACCACTATACTTCCCTGCCCTGGCCGAACTTGCAGGAGGGAGGCGAACAGGTATTGGATTGCCGCCATTGTTTCTAGGCCTGCCGCTGATGCTACCACCGCCTATGGCAGGTTTTCTGGCTTTCTGGAATCCCGAGAATTCTTCACCTTGATCACGGTATCTATCATAAGGACTGGTCCTTATAATATCTCCAGTATATACTCCTGCCCTGGCAGATCCTGAAGGAGG
Source organism: Cyclobacteriaceae bacterium (assembly GCA_031430395.1). Classification (GTDB taxonomy): domain Bacteria; phylum Bacteroidota; class Bacteroidia; order Cytophagales; family Cyclobacteriaceae; genus ELB16-189. The sequence goes on along the minus strand of JANPBK010000169.1, from coordinate 34,629 downwards.
CATTCGGCCAACGATTGGGTTACCACGATTATTTCTAGACCGGCCGCTGATACTACCACCTCCCTTTTCTTGTCTTCTTGCTTTGATATTGCCCGAAAACCCAATTCCCTGATCGGAAAAGCCAGGTGAAAGTTCTCCGCGCTTGAAAAATCCTTTATAACCCCCTACCAGAGCAGCACGCGATCCAGGTGTTCGGACAGGGATTGGCTGGTTTCCATTATTTCTAATCCTTCCACTAATACTGCCACCTCCTTTTTCTGGCCTACTTCTTTTAATGTTGCCTGAGAATCCAATGCCTTGATTGGAAAACCCAGGTGTTAGTTCATTGCGTTTATAAAATCCTTTATAAGCCCCCACCAATGCAGCTCGTGATCCAGGAACTCTCGCAGCTAAAGGCTGGTTTCCATTGTTTCTGATTCTACCACTGATGCTACCTCCTCCTCTTTCAGGTCTTCTTCCTTTCATATTTCCTGAAAATCCTATCCCTTGTTCTGAAAATCCAGGGCGAAGTTGAGATCTTTTGAATGTGCCACGGTAATTGCCAACTCCAGCCCCTCCGCTTGGAATTCTGGCTGCGATGGGTTTGTTGCGGTTATTTCGTGTTTGGCCACTTATACTGCCTCCTCCTTTATCTTGCCTCCTACCCTTGAGGCTTCCAATAAATTTTTCAATGCGTGATGCTCCAATGCCCGGTTGTCTTCCGGGAATCGGTTGACCCGGCCTTGATTCACTTGGACGTGTGCGTGTTCTATATCCACTTCCTTTTAATGGACTACCCGCCTGTTGGCCGCTACCAAATAGAAAAAGTTTTCTTTCTTTTAATCTTCTAAGCGTTGAATTTTTTCTGATTGGTTGGCCAGATACATCCCCACGCCATGCTCGTTCAGCTCGCTTTGAAGCGGAGGCAAATCCTGATTTATAAGTGCCTTGATAGGGGCGATCACCAGTCCTTTTTCTTCCTTTATAGACATCTACTTTTGGCGTAAGCCCTTGCGATGGTGTTCTATAATTGCGTGTTCTCAAAGGTCGTCCTGAAATATCTTTTGTATAGGGCTTTTCACCTTTAGAGAATTTGCCCCAATAAACATTCTTCTTGCCAGGAGTTATAAAAGACCTTGAGGCAGAACGTGGCGACATCCTTCGGCTACTGGCGGGCGGAGTTCTCTTGGACCCTAATCTAGCCGCGCGTTTGACAGTTGACCTATTGGAATAGCTATGTTGAGTATCTTTTGGTTTGCGAGATGGATTATTAACGTAAGGACCTCGGTTCGGATAAACATTATTTCTTGCTGCTTGAGCAGTTGAAGATCGAACTCTGTTGGATCCGCCTCTAATTGGCTTTGCGGGTCTATCTCCTCCACTTGATCTTCTTCTCTTGTAAGATGAAGAGTTACTCGCTATGGCTCTTCCAGCAGATGATTTATTTTTAGTACGAAGTCTTCTTCCTGAAATATCTTTAGTTACTGATTTAACTTTTGTTTTTTTCTGCTTGGATTTTTGAACCAACCGAGGCATCTGTCTGGCGGGCTTATCTCCCTTGGTATTTTGTGAATAGGCAGGCAACCCTATAAGAAAAGCAATTACCAAACACGCCCAAAATGAGGTCTTAACTTTGAAATGAACAGTATTGAGAATGGATAACTGCAAAAAATTGAGTTTGAACAGGCTAAGATAAGTAAAATACCAAAACTCTGTCCTTTAACGATATTGAAGCCTATTCAGTGTTAGATTGGCCAAAATAGTAAAGACTCGAATTTGCTTACTTCATTGTAAGACTAATAACTTAATAGCTGTTGTATTTTCGCTTTTAACCTTCCTTTAGGTAAGAAATTGTTTTCCAAAGTCGGAGCAAATGGAATTGGAGTATCGAGACTGGCTACACGCATTATTGGAGCATCCAGATGATCGAATAAATGCTCATTTATCCAGGCAGATATTTCCGCACCAATTCCACCCGTTATTGTGTCTTCATGCAATATCAACACGCGATTGGTTTTTTTTGTTGTCTGTTCAACAGCTTCTTTATCCCATGGTAATAAGGTTCGTAAATCCAACACATCAGCGCTTACTTCCGGCATAGAAAGTAAAATTTCTTTCGCCCAATGAACACCCATACCATAGGTAATAATGGAAAGATCATTCCCTTCATTCACCAGTTTTGCTTTTCCAATTTCTATAGTATAGTAGTCATCCGGGATTTCTTCTTTCACAGAACGATACAAAACTTTGTGCTCAAAATACAAGTAAGGATTTGGGTCTTCGAGTGCTGCACATAGTAAGCCTTTGGCATCGTAGGGATTAGAAGGGTAAACGATTTTCAATCCGGGTGTATGAAAAAACCAAGCTTCATTACTTTGCGAGTGGAACGGCCCGGCCGCGGTGCCTGCACCTGTTGGCATACGTACGACCACATCGGCAGCTTGCCCCCAGCGCCAATGAATCTTAGCTAGGTTATTTATGATCTGATTAAAACCCTCTGTAACAAAATCGGCAAACTGCATTTCCACCATGGCTTTCATGCCTTTAATTGATAGACCCAAAGCAGATCCGACAATAGCAGCTTCGCACAAGGGCGTATTGCGCACGCGATCTTTGCCAAATTTCTCAACGAAACCTTCCGTAATTTTAAATACGCCTCCATAATCGGCAATGTCTTGACCCATCAGCACTAAATTAGCATGTCTTTCCATGCTTTGACGTAACCCATCACTGATTGCGTCAATAAAACGTTTCTCTGATTTTTTTCCTGAATGGAATCCTATAAGTTGTTGTGTATGGGGCGCATAGACATCGTTCATTTCTGTTTCAGTGTTGGCAACAGGATGAGTCTCTTCAAAGGCAATCGCCAAGCCTTCTTCAATTTCTTTTTTTATTTTTTTGCGAATTGAATCGACAAATTTTTGATCGATAACCTTTTCGCTTATCAAAAACCTCTCATAGTTATCAAGTGGATCTTTCTTAGCCCATTCATCCATCAATTTTTTAGGAACATATTTAGTGCCACTGGCTTCTTCGTGGCCACGCATCCGGAAGGTCATACATTCTAATAGGATGGGTCGAGGATTTTTCCGTAAACTCTCTGCCAGAGATTTTACTCTGTCATATACTTCCAGTACGTTGTTTCCATCTATTTGCACCCCTTCTATGCCATAGCCAATCGCTTTGTCAATGAAATGCTTGCACCGAAACTGTTCGCTACTGGGTGTGGATAATCCATACCCATTATTTTCAACCACAAAAATGACAGGTAGGTCCCACACCGCAGCCACATTTACAGCTTCATGGAAATCTCCTTGACTGGTGCCTCCGTCTCCGTTGAAAACGACTGTTACTTTATTCTCTTTTTTTAATTTGGAAGCTAATGCGATTCCATCAGCCACTCCATTTTGTGGCCCGAGGTGTGAGATCATCCCCACGATATGATGTTCATTAGTGCCAAAATGGAATGACCTATCACGGCCTTTGGTATATCCATTGAGTGTGCCTTGCCATTGAGAGAATAATTTTTCAAAAGGTATATCCCGCCCGGTAAACACCCCTAGGTTACGGTGCATAGGCAGAATGTATTCGTCTTTATCTAATGCGGCCGTGATGCCAACAGAAATAGCCTCTTGCCCTATTCCACTAAACCACTTACTGATTTTACTCTGGCGAAGCAAGATTAACATCTTCTCTTCAATCATACGTGGCATAAGTAGGCGCTCGTATAAATTTTGAAGGATTTGGTCGGAGTGTTTTTTGCGTTGAAATTTCATGGCTATTGAATTGCCACAAAGTTAATGGAGTTTTGCTCTCCAAAAATTGACTAATACAATCTGAAGATTAGAAAATTTATGCTACAAACTCCTTCTCTCTCACCATTTCTAAGTCTGGTTTGCTCTCATCCGTAAGCTTTACCTTGCCTCGCTCATTCCGTGTAGTGCGTGAGTAGAGGGAGATATTTTTGTCAAACAAGAAACGAAAAAAAAGTCTTGTCCATGATTGGTGTGATTTAAGCGTATCGTAATAATCAAGAGCCTGGCTTTTCAAAAGAGGTAGTTTGTTCCAAGGCACAGATGGAAAATCATGATGTTCATTATGATAACCCACATTGAAAGCTAACTTATTTAGAGGACCGTAATAGCTATAGGTTTCTTGATTTTCATCAAGCGTTAAATAATGTTCTTGGATCCATCTTGCCCCGAGTGGATGGAGACCAACGGAAAAGAAAAAGCTTACCAACATAAAGATAAGTGCCTTTGGACCAAAGAATACCCATATAGCTACATTGAAAGCAATTTGGACAATCCAGTTCGCAATAATCCAGCCGTCTACTGGTTTTATCTCTTTTAAGCGAAATGTTCTGGCGACCTGAAAGGCGGGGAAAAGCAACAACCAAAAAGCTTTACCTAATGCCGTATTTTTGATCAGGCGAGCTTCCCAAAAATCAGGCAAGTCCGCATCTAATTCATGCACCCCTTGAAAAGAATGATGCTTTATGTGATATCGAAAGAAAGAAATAGCACTGGGCATAGTATGCGGTAGGTTCGCAATAATTCCAGCGATATAATTCGCGGCTCGATTTTTAAAAAGTAAATGATGCGAGCATTCGTGGATCATCACAAACAAGGCGTGATTAAAAAAAGCGCCTACTCCATAGGCAACCAATACCACTAACCACCATGGACTATCCTTCAAAAGGAAGGAGATTATGACCATGCCCCCCACTAATCCAAAAATGGCTAAAATGGTGAACGGATTTTTACCCATTAATTGTTTCACCTCCGGATGATGTGCGAGAATTTCTTTGGTGCGAATACGATGCGGTTCTGGGCTATTGGAAAAATGAAAATCTGTGGGGTTCATAAAATAGATGATGAAATACAAAGATACTTAATTTCTGTTTTAACATACATAGTTCGATTATGTTCTATTTCTTGATTGGGGAGAGATGAAATACAATGAAATCCAAAAACTACTCCTATTTTTGAATGGACATGATAAAATTTGAACAATTTACGTTGGCTAATGGATTACGCGTGATCGTGCATGAAGACCCTTCAGTCCAAATAGCGGTAATGAATATCTTGTATGATGTTGGTTCGAGAGATGAAAGTCCGGATAAGACAGGTTTTGCACACTTATTCGAACACTTGATGTTTGGTGGCTCCATTAATATCCCAAGCTACGATGAACCGCTTCAATTGGTTGGGGGAGATAACAATGCATTTACAAGTACGGATATAACTAATTATTACTTGACTGTTCCTGCGGCCAATATCGAAACAGGGTTTTGGTTAGAGAGTGACAGGATGATGAGTTTGTCATTCGACCCAGCCGTTTTAGAAGTTCAGCGCAAAGTAGTTATTGAAGAATTCAAGCAACGTTATTATAATCAGCCATATGGCGATGTGTGGTTGAAATTGCGACCATTAGCCTACCAGAAACATTCGTATCAGTGGGCAACCATCGGCAAAGAGATTAGCCATATAGAAAATGCCACCTTGCTTGATGTAAAGAATTTTTTCTATAAACACTATTTGCCAAATAACGCAGTCATGGTAATAGCTGGCAATGTTACTATAGATCAAGTAAAAAAATTGAGTGAAAAATGGTTTGGCCCTATTCCTTCTGGCAAAAAGCATGAAAGAATAATTACGCCAGAGCCTGCACAAACCGCCAAGAGAAAGATTGAAGTGGAGGCAAAAGTTCCGGCCAATGCATTGTATAAAACTTGGCACATGAGTGGGCGCTTTGATCATGATTACTATGCTACTGATTTTATCAGTGATATTTTGAGCAGGGGAAATTCAAGTCGACTGTATCAAAAATTAGTACAAGAGAAAGAAATTTTTACCTCACTTTCCTCTTTCGTAATGGGTACTGTGGATCCGGGCTTATTTGTTATCAGTGGTCGCGTAAAAGAAGGGGTTGACTTAAAAGATGCCGAAAGTGAAGTGGATCAATTGCTACATCAACTAGTTAAGGAAGGAGTAACCAATGAGGAGTTGGAAAAAGCAAAAAATCAAGCGGAAGCAAGTTTGCTTTTTGGTGAAGTAGAGGTATTGAATCGCGCAATGAATTTAGCGTTTGCATCCCTTTCTGGTGATGCAGGGCTCGTAAATAGGGAAGCAGCGATCATGGAAGATATTTCATTAGAGGATGTTCATCGGGTAGCTACTGATATCCTACAAGAGCAGAATTCTAGCGTGATGTATTATAAGTCAATCCATTGAAAATGAAAATCCGAGTAGGTTTAGGTTTTGATGTGCATCAATTGGTAAACGGAAGAGATTTTTGGTTAGGAGGTATAAAAATTCCTTCGGCCAAAGGAGCCATTGGCCACTCTGATGCGGATGTATTGATTCACGCTATTTGTGATGCAATACTTGGTGCCGCCAACTTACGTGATATTGGCTTTCATTATTCTAATAAAGACCCAAGGTGGAGTGGCAAAGATTCAAAATTTTTTTTGCAAGATGTTATTCGGATGCTGGAAGAAAAAGGTTGGAAGATTGAAAATGTGGATTGCACACTTTGCCTGGAAAACCCAAAAATCAACCCCTATATTCCTGAGATGAAAAGAGTGCTTGCTCCCCTGATGCATATCGCGGAAGAAGATGTTTCTATCAAAGCTACCACGAATGAGACCATGGGTTATGTGGGAAGGGAAGAAGGGGTGAATGCCTATGCAGTAGCGTTGATTCGCAAAGATTAGTAAACATCATGGATTCCGTTAGAGCTATTCTTACTGAAGACGGTTCAAGTTCGCTGCTTCATATTGGATTAAATGAAACCTATCATTCTATTCATGGCGCCATTCAGGAATCTCAACATGTTTTTATTGAGAATGGACTAGAGGCATTATTGCAAAAAAAGAAAAAGGAAATTGCAATTTTAGAGGTAGGCTTTGGTACCGGCTTAAATGCTCTTCTCACATTGATTAGGACAAAATCTGAAGGCGTACAAATAACCTACACCGCCATTGAAGCATATCCACTTTCACATGAAACACTTTCGTTACTAAACTACTCAACGGTTTTAGAAGCAACAAAGGATTTTCAAAAAATTCATGAATGCGAATGGAATGTGTTGGCACAAATTTCCGGAAATTTAATGCTCGAAAAACTGCATAAAAAAATTTGTGACGTGGTTTTTGAAAAGCAGTCGTTTGATTTAATTTATTTTGATGCTTTTGCACCTAGCAAACAACCCGAAATGTGGGAGCCATCTATTTTAGAAAAAGTAGTGGAGTCAATGAACCCAAATGGGATATTTGTCACTTACTCCTCGAAAGGCCAACTGAAAAGAGATTTGGTTTCATTAGGATTGTCAGTTGAAAAAATTCCGGGGCCACCCGGAAAGAGGGAAATGATACGCGCTATTAAAATTTAACCTAGCGCTTCTACTTCCTCCACTTCTTCAGGCATCATTTTTTTGAATAAGTTTTCGATACCTGCTTTTAATGTGATGGTTGATGATGGACAACCGCTGCATGAGCCCTGTAATGTGACCGTTACTTTTTTGTCTTTCAGAGAATGAAAGGTAATCGCACCGCCATCCTGCTCAACAGCAGGACGGATATATTCGTCCAGAATTGTTTTAATTTTTTTAATTGTTTCGGTTTCTTCCTGTTGCTCGGTTACAGCCTCTTTCATATCCAGAATTAATTTGCCGGATTCCAGAAAGTTTTGAATGTGTTTCTTAAGCGTTTCCTGTACTTCTATCCACTCTACATCTACATTCTTTGTGACCGTAATAAAATTGCTAGCGTAAAATACACGATCCACAAATGGATACATAAAAAGCTCTTGTGCTAGGGGGGCCTTTTCTGCTTCAGCCGGACTAGGAAAATCGAAACTCATGCCTTCCGGCACTAGCATTTCATTTACTACAAACTTGAGCGAATTTGGGTTTGGGTTAGATTCTAAATAAATATGGATGGATTTGGGGGCGGCTTTCAACATAAATTCTTCTTTACAACAAGAACAAAAGTAGGGAAAATAAGTTCGATGCAGCGAAAAACTAAACAGCTCTATCTGAGCTGACGCTAGACTGTTAATGCTTACTCCATATTTCCATTTCCAAGCTCGCCTTCCCACTTACTGACAACAGCTGTTGCGATGCTATTGCCTACTACGTTGGTTGCGCTGCGCCCCATATCTAACAATGGATCAATACCGAGTAGTAAGGCAAGCCCCGCTTCGGGAATATTGAAAGTAGCGAGTGTTCCGGCTATAACTACTAAAGAAGCTCGGGGTACACCAGCAATGCCTTTGCTTGTCAACATCAAGACTAATAGCATGCTTAATTGTGTACTTAACGGCAAATCAATGCCGTAAGATTGAGCAATAAATAAAGAAGCGAAAGTCATGTACATCATGCTGCCATCTAAGTTGAATGAATATCCAAGGGGTAGTACGAAGCTTACGATTTTGTCTTTGCAACCAAATTTTTGCAACAACTCCATGGTTTTTGGAAAAGCGGCTTCACTACTGCTGGTGCTAAAAGCCAGCAGAATAGGTTCCTTCACTGCTCTGAGCAATGCAACCACACGTTTACCAATAATGAGTGAACCAGCCAAAGCAAGTACAATCCACAGAATTAATAATCCAGAATAAAACTCGGTAATGAAGATCGAATAGGTCTTTAAAATACCAAGACCTTGTTTGGCAATAATGGCCGTCATAGCACCAAACACAGCCAGGGGCGCAAAGTTCATCACATAGCCTGTCACTTTTAAAATGACATGGGCAATGGCATCCATGGCCTTGATCACAATTTTTCCTTGCTCCCCAATCGCAGCAGTGGCCACACCAAAGAAAAGAGAGAATATTACAATTTGGAGAATTTCATTTTTGGCCATCGCATCAATAACGCTGGCCGGGAAAACGTGATACAGAAATTCTTTTAATGATAGACCATTATGTGTTATTCCAATATCAGTACCTGCATCGGGCAAGGGTAAATTCATTGCGATGCCAGGTTTAAAAATATTAACTAAAATCATTCCTAATAATAGACTGGTCAGTGAGGCGCCCACAAACCACAATAATGTTTTGCCGCCTATCCTTCCTACAGAATTAATGTCACCCAGCTTAGCTACCCCCACTACCAACGTAGTAAAGACTAATGGAGCCACAATCATCTTGATTAGTCTGAGAAAAATATCCGCTAAAATGGAAAAGGGTTCTACTTTGTTGTCTCTTGCGGAAATAACGGCACTCCTTTCTTTGATTATTACTTTTATTTGTTGCGCTACTTCGATCTTGCTGATACTATCGGTTGATTGTGAAAGTTGATGTTGTGCTTTTTGTAAACTAGCTTCAAGGATCTCTAATTTTTTATTCTCATCGGCCACATAATTTTTATTCAACAAAAAGCCCAGTCCAATGCCGATCACCAGCGCAATAATGATGTATAACGTAAGTTTACTTTTTTTTGGTGGAGTTACGGGCACTTCCATAAACTGTATTGGATGAAGATAGCTTGCAATATAAGCGAAAAACGGATTATTGCTTATTTAATATTGGTGATACAATGAATCATAGTTTGATATTGGGTTTTATTGTAGAATTAAAATAGTGTAAATTAACAGTGTCATATGGCATGTTAAATTGAAAGTGATTTTATGCAAAAATATCTCTTCTCTTTATTTGTTCTTTTTTTATCCTGCAGCAAAGATGTAACGACTCTGCAAACGAAGTTTAGTGGTATTATTTCGCTTAATACGAATCTTTCCGCGAGTGAACCGTTTAGCAACTACACAGCAGAATATCAGACTGCCTTTAATTCAGGTGCGAGAGGGGCTCAAACAGCTGCTCCATGGGGTAGTCTCAATCCAACGGGCACAACGTATGATTTCGCGGCTCTTTCGAATTCTTTTTTTGGATTGGGGACATTGAAAAATATTGGGTTCGAGGCAATATTCTTAAATATTCCCATCATCGCCATCGACAAGCGCAGCATGCCAGCCGATATCATAGGCCTTGCTTTTGATGATCCTACAGTAAAAAGTCGTTTTCGTTTATTAATTGATGCCATTAAAGATCAACTCAACGACAAAGTGAAATATGTTGCCTTTGGAAATGAAGTGGACACCTACTTTGCCACTCGACCAACGGAATGGACAGCCTATAAAAGCTTGATAGATGACGCGCGAAGTTATTTGAAAACACTTAAACCCAACATCCAGGTGGCGGTAACCACTACCTTTACTGGAGCTTCATCTTCCTTTCCGGTCCAAGTCAGCACTTTAAATTCTAATATGGATGTGATTGCGCTCACCTATTATCCGATTAATAACAACTTTATTCCTCTCGATCCAACGACAGTAAAGGATGATGTTGCCAAGATGATAGCGTTAGCAGGTGGGAAGCCCTTAGTAATGCAAGAATGGGGGTACCCCTCCAGTTCTGTGCTTACAAGTAGTGAGAAAAAACAAACAGATTTTATTTCCAATTCATTTACTCAACTTAAGGAGAATGGGGCTTCAGTCTTTCCATTTGTAAGTTTTTTCAAATACAGAGATTGGAATGCTAATCATGTTCAAACATTGACAGGCCAAACGGTCGGGCAAAATTTTTATGAATTTATGTCCTCACTAGGTCTCAAAAAAAATGATGGCACTTCCAAAAGTGCGTTTCAAATTATTGAAATGGAGTTGAAAAAATAAATGACTTCAAAACTTAGCAGATTTGCTTCGTAAAATAAAATCAACCAACACTAAAGCCGCCATCGCTTCCACAATGGGCACTGCACGTGGTACAACACACGGATCATGTCTGCCTTTTCCTGAAATGGTCGCTTGGTTGCCTTCTTTATCTACGGTTTGTTGGTCTTGCATAATAGTGGCTACCGGTTTGAATGCCACATTAAAATAGATATCGGCTCCATTACTAATTCCACCTTGCACTCCACCGGAATGATTTGTTTTTGTTTTTATTTTCCCGCCTTCATTCACAAACTCATCATTGTGTTGCGAACCGCGCAGTTTGATACCTTCAAACCCACTTCCGTATTCAAAACCTTTCACGGCATTGATGCTCAGCATGGCCTTGCCTAATTCAGCATGTAGTTTATCAAATACAGGCTCTCCTAAGCCAACTGGGGAATTTTTAATGACACAGGTTACAACTCCACCTATCGTATCGCGATCCAAGCGAACTTGATCAATAAGAGCTATCATTTTTTCTGCGATGGCAGAATCCGGGCAACGAACTATATTATTTTCTGATGTTGAAAGATCTAATGTAGTATAGTCAGGTGTTTTTAACTCGCCCACCTGTGAAACATAGGCATTGATAGAAACAGAGTATTTTATAAGGATGAGTTTAGCGACTGCACCGGCCGCTACACGGGCTGCCGTTTCACGGGCTGAACTTCTCCCTCCTCCTCGATGATCACGAATTCCATATTTTTCCTGATAGGTAAAATCAGCATGGGAGGGACGAAATGTGTTTTCAATATGACTGTAATCTTTACTTCGTTGGTCTTGGTTTTCAATGATCATGGCAATTGGGGCGCCTGTAGATTTGCCCTCAAATACACCAGAAAGAATTTTAAAAGTATCGTCTTCTTTGCGTTGTGTGGTAATTTTTGATTGGCCTGGTTTTCTTCTCTCGAGTTCAGACTGGATAAAAGATTCATCGATATCTAATCCGGCCGGACAACCGTCAATTACAACACCAATCGCAAGACCATGGCTCTCTCCAAAAGTAGAAATTCTAAAAAGAGTGCCGTAACTATTTCCCATGACTATTTCTTGAAGATTAAATATACTGCAGCTACCAAGATGAGCAAGATAAATACATTCGTGACAATATTTAACCAGTCTGTCGTAGCAATTGATTTCAGTTGGTTGTCAGTTGCATCTACCCGATCATAGAATGAACCCAAGTCATTGCTTTCGATGGCCTGATTTTTCTGGCTTTCTCCAATGACGCTGATGGTTTGTTGCGATTTGAGCGTATCATATTTTTTTGAGCTTGGATTAAAGAATACCCATTGAAAATAATTTTTGAGAGGATATATACCAGGTTCTTTAGGAATTATGAAGTAGCTAAAAGATTTACTCCCCACTACTCGCCCTCCTTCACGAGTGATGTTTTGCTTTATATTAGGTTCATAAAAATCAAAGCTATTATCGTTTTTGATAATTGGTTTTTCAATGGATGAAATATTGCCTTCACCCAAAATATTGAAATCGTAGGCTACACTTTGACCGGTCTCTAAATCGCTTTTGGCAAGTCTTTCGTCCAACCTATACTCTCCTACGGCAACGGCATCACGCAGCGGGTGAGGTGGCAGTTCCTTTACTTTCACAATCTTTGGCTTTGAATAGAAAGTCTTAAAATCTTCTTGTCGGTTTTGCCCGAAAAACGAAGGGTTTTTGGCCACTTTAAATTTGATCATCTCTAAGCCTGCACTGGGGAACTCCACGGACTGGTTATTGAGCGGATAGAAAGTCCCTTGATAAAGTTTGTATTGAGTATAATTCTTTCCATTAATTTCCACAGGCTCTCCTTCAATACTTTCAATGTTAGAATTCTCTTCCCAGCATGAGGAGGGTCTTAACTTCTTGAGTATTTCGGGCAATTGTTTCCCTAATTCATGAAACTGCATCGGGGCTCGGTTATTGTCTGCAACTAAAAAGGAAAGGGTGGCCGTAAAGCCTTCTCCTACATATACTTCATTTTTACTGGTAGTCAGGGCAAGCAACGCTTCCTCTTTTACATCAACAAATTCTGGGGTGCTTCTATTAAAAAAATCATCTTTCGGATCGCGATCAAATAAACTGCGAAAAGGATCTGTTTGCTGTACCTGGATAGGTGGCCCGACCTTTACTTTCTTACCCGTTACAGAGAATAATTGATCATTCACTTTCATTTTAAAATTCGGAACCGTAATTATTCCCTGCTTCATTGGCGCGTAGGTCATAATGATGCTTTGAGAAGAGCTCATTTGGCCATTAACAATGCTTGTTTGAGAGGAAGAGGAAGTTCCCCGTTTTTGAAATCCTTCTATATCAGGGAAATTCTCATAACTCCTTAATCGCTCATTATTGACCGTTACAGTAATAGTCCACGCCTGGTTTTCACCAATTTCAGCCGGACCGAGGTCAATTTGGACATTTTGACTTTGGGCGAGATTACATAAAACTAAACAGGAAAGTAAAAAACCGTTTCTAAGCATAAATTTCAACATTGCACGTTGCCTCGCAATTAATTGCGGATACAAAAGTAGAATCTTCTTTCTACTATAAAACCAGTTTTGTACTTTCATCGTTGTAATTCTTCAAATTGCATCACGTACTTTAAAAGAACGAATGAAAATGCTCAATTATGTCAAGAACATACTCACCCGAGTTAGTTTTGACGCAAGGCTCTTTGAAAAGGAGCTTAGAAAGGCTATCAAAATACTGATAGCGGAGGAGATTCAGGAGCTCAGAAATTGGTGCTACACCAATTATGGGATAGAGCATCGGTCAATACTCAATCGGTGCTTTGTAGTAGCTTAATTTTTTATTTGAAATTCATTAGCCTTGCCTCGAGTTATCGGGGCATTGCTTTTATAGCCATGTTCGCCAAAGCATTTAACCATCAACCAATTTTCACCCACATAAAAACTATTGTAACCTAGTGTTGGATTATTAAATTAAGACTCAATAAAATTAATACTATGCGATTCTATCTTTTGAACCTCTTGTTATTGGCATCCGTGTTGGTAAGTGCTCAACGAGCGATAACACCATCTGATATTTATCGCCTCAAATCGGTTGGCGACCCTCAAGTGTCCACCGATGGCAAATGGATAGCCTATGTTTTGTCTACACCTGATTCTGCAAAGGATAAATCGGATGCTGATATATGGATGGTGAGTTGGGATGGAAACGAATCAGTAAAATTGACCGCAAGCCCCGAAGGTGAGAGCCGTCCTCGATGGTCACCTGACGGGAAATACTTGACATTTCTCTCATCGAGGTACGATACCAAGTCATCCCAGATATGGAAGTTGGACAGACGAGGAGGTGAGGCAGTGAAGCTCACAGAATTGAAATATGGAATCAGTGATTACGTTTGGAGCCCGGATGCAAAGAAGATTGTATTGGTCATCCAGGATCAGGAATCAAGTGACGAAGCTGATAAAAAGAAATCGGCCAAGCCAATTATGATCGATCGTTATCATTTTAAATCAGACGATGGTGGATACCTCGAGCGCAAGCGAAATCATCTTTATCTGTTTGATCTCGAAACAAAGAAATTGGACACGCTTACTAAAGGTGATTTTGATGCAGGCAATCCTGTTTGGTCACCGGATAGTAAAAAAATAGCATTCGTGAGTAATCGGTCAGCAGATCCTGATCGCAATGGCAACACGGATATTTGGGTGATGGATGCTAAGAAAGGGTCTGCGATAAAGCAACTTACTACCTGGCAAGATGCAGACACCAGTCCAACCTGGAGCCCAGATGGGAAGTTTATCGCCTACTTAAAATCACAAACTCCTGAATATGACATTTATGACCAAGGACAAATAGCCATTATTCCTGCCGAAGGTGGGGTGCCAAAAATCCTCAACGCAAAACAAGATAGGGATGTGTCGGCTCCGCGCTGGTCTGCCGATAGTAAGTCGATCAAAGTAGTCGTGGATGATGACAGAAGAAGTCATGTAACCTCTTTTGATTTAGATGGAAACATGAAAGCGATTACCTCGGGTGACCGAACTTTTGGCTCACTGCAACGTGGGGCAGGAGATAATTGGGTAACGTTATCCAGTGATGCTAAAACACCCAATGAAATTTATGTAATTGAAAATGGCTTGGCACGAAGACTTACTCATTTGCACGATGATTTTCTAAAACCTATCGCTTTGGCATCTGTAGAGGGATTCACTTCCAAGAGCAAAGATGGCACCACTGTGAATAGTCTTTTGTTCTGGCCTGCTAATCAACCGAAGGATAAAAAATTACCTCTTGTATTATGGATACATGGCGGTCCAACGCTGCAAGATGACTATGGTTTTGATATGACTCAACAAATATTGGCGGCCAAAGGGTATGCAGTAGCGTGTGTAAACTATCGGGGCAGTAGTGGCCGTGGAATGGCATTTAGCAAAGCGATCTATGCGGATTGGGGAAATAAAGAAGTGGCGGATTTGATTGGTGCAGTAGACCATTTGATTGCTATTGGTAAAGTGGATGCAGATAAATTAGGTATTGGTGGTTGGAGTTATGGGGGCATCCTAACAGATTATGTAACTGCTACTGACCCTCGTTTTAAAGCTGCCGCAAGTGGGGCAGGAAGTGCCTTGCAACTTTCTATGTATGGCTCAGATCAATATATCGCACAATATGAAAATGAACTTGGTGTGCCTTGGAAAAATATGGATAAATGGATGAAGGTTTCTTATCCTTTTTTGAACGTTGAAAAAATTAAAGTACCGACTTTGTATATGGTTGGTGAAAAAGATTTTAATGTTCCTGCAGCAGGAAGTGAACAAATGTATCAGGCCCTCAAGTCCCTTGGAGTACCCACACAATTTGTGGTCTATCCTGGACAACATCACGGGATTGGTGTGCCTAGTTATCAGAAGGATCGCCTTACAAGATATTTAGATTGGTATGGAAAGTATCTGAGTGATGAGAAAATGAAAGAAACGCTTCCGCCAAAGAAGTAAGTGGATCGATAATGTTGACCTTATGTTCTTTTAATCAAAACATGAAAAGTGCTGCCTTTGCCTTTTGCACTAGTGACACTAATTCTCCCACCATTATTTTCCGCCATTTCTTTACAAAGCAATAGTCCTAATCCAGTGCCTTTTTCGCCCTGCGTACCACGGGTCGTGTTTGTGTTTTGTTGAAATAAAAGAGCTACTTGTTCCGGAGACATACCCATGCCAGTATCCATGACTGAGACTTCTATAAATTCACCTGACTGTTTGGAAGTTAGTTGAATCCGACCTCCTTCCGGGGTGAATTTAATTGCGTTATGTATTAAATTTCGGAATATCAATTCTGTTTGATTTTCATCTGCGTGAACTGTTTCATCCTGTTCAACAAAGTTTTCGATGGTAATTTTCTTTTCTGCAGCTGTTTCGTGGAAAAGCTTCACGCTTTTATGAATGACCTGATAAAGCTGCAGGGTGGTTGGCGTAAGACTCCATCCTTCCATTTGCGATCGCGACCATTGCAACAGGTTTTCAAGCGTTTCACTTACACCGATTACATGTTGATGAAGCTTAGGAGCAAAATGCTTGAATTCTTTATCAGATATTTCGTTGCGATTAACTAAGCCGAGCAATCCCTTTAAACTGACCAACGGACTGCGCATATCGTGACCAATGATCGAAAAGAATTTATCCTTAATGGAATTGACATTTTTGAGTTTATTGTTTTGTTGCTCTATCTCCAAATTCTTTTCTGACAAAAGAAGGTTGGTAGCTTTCCTTTGGTAGTTGTTCCTTGTCACTAATATAATCACTAAGAGCATTGAAAGCAGTGTGATTCCAAACAAAACACTGTAAAGAATTTTTTCTTGTTTAGCCAAATGATTGGCCATCTCTAATTCTGCAATTTTAGACTCTCTTTTTTCTTCTTCGAACTCTAATTTAGTTAATAGTATTTTTTGCGTAGTTGCCCAATTCACTAATGAATCTTTCAATCGAGTAGTTAACAGATAATTTTGGTAAGCAAGAGGATAATTACCTTGTGCCTCATAACATTTAGCGAGTCCTTCGCTTGCATCCTTTAGTAACTCATCCATTTTTAAGTCTCTTCCTTCCCTGGCGGCATCTTGAAACATTTCAATGGCTAGTGAATAGTTCTTTTGTTGGAAATAGGCATTGCCTTTAATGGTTTTATCATACGCAATTACGCCACGATCTTTTACAAGGTTGGCCTTCTCAATGGAACGATCGATGTACCAAATAGCGGAGTCTAGTTTGCCTTCTTGTAAAAAGATAAGGCCCTGCGAGTTGTAGTTGTAACTTATTAATTGGTTGTCGTTAAGTTCTTTGGCTAATTGCAATCCAAGACGAGCGAGGCGATGTGCCTCGGCAAGATTTTGATTCATGTTGGCGTAGACCCATGTGATATTTCCATAGAATGCAGCCATATTTCGCTTGTCATTTTTATGTTTAAAAATAGAAAGGGCTTCAAGTTGATATTGAAGCGCCACATCGTATTGTTTAAGTCCATAGGTATAAATGATTCCCAAAATTCGATAAGCTTTGGCCATCCCAAGAGAATCATTGAATTTTACTGCTAAGTGAAGAGACCGTGTTGTATAATCTACTGCTTTCGCATAATTACTTTGACGAAATTCATTTTCACCTACTCTATTGAGAGCCGTAATTTCACCTTGAGTAAATCCAAGGGATTTAGCAAGCTTTAGTGCTTCGTTGGCATAGGCAAGCGCCCGGCTTGGATTATTAGTTAAATAAAGTAGGGATAATTGGTTTAGTGTATTTACTCGGCTGGTATCTTGCCCCGTTGATTTCAAAATGGTTTCAAGACTATCACTTGAAACAACTTGTGCATGGGTAGATAGGTTGATAGCAATGATGAATCCGAGCAGTAGTACTCCCTTTAGCATCCCGTAAAGTACGAAAATCTAAAATAGTAAACTTGCAATCTTAAATTCTAAAACTGGATTGATTAAAGCCGACACAATTTAAATGTATAACCTACTGTTTTTGACAATCCTTATTAACTTTAGGCGTTATTGATAGTACTTACTTTTTGAAGGGAAATTATTAAATGAGACTCTCTCTCTCTGCATTTTATAAAGTTTCGTCCTATTGGTCTACCTGGGTAGGTGTCAGATGGCAATTAGTAATTTCAATTCTGGTCGTTTGGGCAGTAAGTGTTTGGCTCAAAAATGAATATGGCCAGGATGATTCGAATTTATGGCTGGTCATGAACCAATTCATTCGACTGGTTCAATGGACAATTGTTGGACTTTTCGTGATAAGTCTATTCACCGTCTTAGTTACGTGGGCGTATTTTGTTTTGAATGTAAAAAACAAAACGGTCTCGGTGCAAGCTAAATTTGGTGATGGACAAAAAGCAGAAGCCGGCTTAGTGCCATTGTCTATCATGATTAGTGGCTCAGTGCTACGGCCTTTGCTAGGTACCATTCAGGCACGAATACTCTTTACTGAAAAGCGAGTTTCGAATCGGGTTATTTTAGATACTAACATTCCAACACCTCGGCATTGGTGGAGGCAAGCTATTAAGGGAACTGGACAAACTTTCTTAAATGACCGCGGTATTTATGATACTGAAAAGATACTTGTTTCATTTTGTGATATGCTTGGCCTTGTTTCATTGCCTTGCACACTCCCGTTCAATCAGCAACTATATACTTTACCACGTCAAGAAAAGGAACAAAAGATAAAAGCACAGCCCAATAGTACGGAAGAGCAGAAACACCGTATCGAGATACCGAAGCGAGTTGAAGGTGAACATGTTAATTATAAGGAGTTTGAAAGCGGGGATAACATCCAGCGGATTGTTTGGAAAATTTATGCTAAGAGTGGTCAATTAGTGGTGCGCGTTCCTGAAACAAAAGATCCCTATGCCTCGCACCTTTATTTATATGCTAGTTACTTTCATGGTTTCAAGATGCAGGATGGATCTTTTGAAACGGAGTTGTTAAATCTGTATAAAGACCGTGTCCGGAATATCTTTGAAGCATTGCAACACAATGGATACGAGGTCCGAATTCCACAAGATCAGGAAGTACCTAAATTAAGTGGGTTAAGCGAAACAAAGAATGAGCTTTTTCAGATTACTGCAGCTTCTTGGCAAGAAGAAAATAGTCCTACCACTTTTGTGAATACCAATAGGGCCGCCTTTGTTTGTTTGTCGTCACTGACCCCTGTCAGCGAAATAGATGGGCTCTTACGAAACTTACCTGACGCGGTACCTTTGATAGTTATAAAATTATCAGAAGCGATTCCTTCACCTTTTAAAATAAGTTGGAAAGAAATTTTATTTAAACCAGATCCGCAACCATCAGATAAATTGCGACAGCCTTGGCTCATCTCAGCCTTACGAAAAGATATAGTGAAGAATGAAAAGGAAATTAGCAAGCTTTTGAAACAGCGAAGCAATAGTTGGTTGACGAATCATATTGAGTTTGATCGATGAACGAGCAGAAAGATAAATTTCAACAGTTAGTAATACGATGGATACTAGTGGTAGTACCCACGATCGCCATTGGGTACATCACCCTGCGTTTTCTAAATTTCTCATACACCGCTTTAAACACAGGATTAGGAAGCCAGGCCTTTTATTTTGCATTTGGTTTACTAGTGTCGTTTACACTCTACTATTATGGAGCTCGCTGGATCATCACGATTGTTTTACTGTGGATAGTCTATTGGTTATTTGAAAAAATAATAAACCGTCTGCCGGGTGAATTTGATGTGTTTTATGCAACGGCTCGTTTCCAATTATATTCTACTCTTTTCATTTTTGGATGGGTATTTGGTTTTTTATTGGCAAGAGTAAGGTGGTCATATGTCATTTTGTTTGGAGTGCTCGCCATCGTTACGCTCGTTTCCATTTCCAACACAATCGATGTTAGTCTCTCATATATTTTAGTACACATCACGCCCGTTGTTGTATATGGTTTGTACATGCTCTTTCTTTCTCCTTTGCTCACGGACCGCATTGAGTTAACGCCTAAAAAGACAGGTAAACTTGCCTTGCGTATCGGGTTGTTTGCTTTACTGATCTTGTTCGCGTTTATCGTTACAGAAAGTTTGTTCAAAAGTGATTTAAAGGCAGTTGAAAAAGAACTAGCAGCCCGAGGGGCGAAAGGAAATAAAGATGGTGGCGGGAAAAAGGATGACAACAATTACGATGAACGGGATGGCTTGATGGAAAAAGGTGGGGGAGATGATGGCTATCGACTGAAAGACACCATGCGAGTGAATACCAAAATGAGTCAATCCGACAAACTCATGTTTTGCAGTAAGCTGGATAATTATTTTCCTGACGGTTCACCCGCGCCTTTGTACTTTGTGTATCATTATTTAACCAGGTATGATTCAGTAAAAGAAAGTTTTACGCGTGATATAAACGTACCCTCCTTGGATGAGATGCAAGTTGATCCAACCATCTTGCCGATGTATTACTCCTACACAGACACTTCAATTATTCGTAAGTCATTAGCAAGGAAGCTGCGTAAAGTAGTGGAGGCACAGGTTTATTTATCTGAAAATACCTGGAAACATTCTGTTCTTGGCCCAGCCAGTGTATTCTCTATCCAAACCATACCGGTAGAAAAGGATTTTCAAAAAACATTCTTATCGGCTTATAAAATCACCTCGTTTACATCTGAATTGAATAATGCTTACTTCGTGTATAATATTTCAGCTAGCCCAAAGCTTGAGCCACTGCAGGAACAACGCCATGAAGAATTGCGTCAGGTGAAAAACTATGCTAAGCTGGATAAAAAGTTTTTCGATTATTATACAGCACAGCCAACAGGAGGTATTTATGATTCGATTACGAAACTTGCATTAAGCCTGATCTCTCGTGATAGTAAGCCGGTGGATAGAGTGATTGCAGTACGTGATTTCTTTTTAGCCAGAAATGAAAATGGTAAACGCATTTTTAGATATACATTAAAAGCAGGAGCAGTAGATGACCCGAACATCCCTAGTTCGAAGATGTTGTACAATTTTTTATTTAAAACGCATGCAGGGTATTGCACTTATTATGCAGGTGCCTCTTTATTTATGTTGCGCGCTTTGGGCGTTCCCACCCGATTTACTACGGGCTTTGCAACTGTCAATCGCAGCGATAAAAATAAAGGATGGTATTGGTTTTACGCCAGCCAGGCGCATGCATGGACACAAGTTTATTTTCCGGGTTATGGATGGCTCGATTTTGATATGACCATTGGCAATGAAGATCAACAAGGGGCACCAAAGCCAGATGGCACCCCACCTTTGCCTCCGCCAGAACCTTGGCTGGTACTCAATGCTAAAACTGAGTCGATTAATACAACAGTAAAAACATTAGATGCTTCTTTTAATCAATTGATTTTTTTCAATAGACCATCGGTATTGAACAAAACTTTTACCCGATCGATTGATGCCTCCCTTTGCCGAGTATTGTACGATAAAAGAGACACCACTTTTTCGGCCATTAAGCCGGGAGACTCGCTTATTATTGTATCCTATAAAGATGCTGCTAAGAAAATTCCACAGCCTCAGCCTGGGGTTTCAATGGAGCAACAAGTAATGGATTTTCCATTACCGATCATTGCCGATGAAATCCACATTCGAGTAAAAGTGAAAGAAAAGAAAAATGAGGGAAGTTCTCGGAAAGCGGCTCAAGCTGCTGAAAAGAAAATCACGTGGCAGGAAATTGCCTGGATAGCTGCAAAAGGGCTTGGCAGTTTAATAATTTTAGTGCTGTTCTTGCCGTTATTGTATTTGTGTTATCGGTTACTTCGAATTGCTTTGGCTCGGGACGAATCAACAAAAGCAGATCAAGTTTATCGGGCAGCATTGTATCGCTTCCATATGGCAGGAGCTGAACGAGAAATGGAAACTCCACTTGATTATGCTCAGACCAAAGTAGATCCTTTATTCGAAATTGACTTTTCTATATTTATGCGCTTGTATTTGCGTCTAAAATACGCCAACGGTATGATGCGTGATGAAGACCAGGAAACCATAGCTAATTTTGCGAAGTCAATTGGGCCTTCTATCCGAAAGAAGAATGGCTTATTCGCTAGTTCTTATGCTTACTTTAACCTTTTCCGAGCAAGCCGTTATCTCCAGACACCCCAAAAAACTGATTACGAAAACCCTACTTTATGATCAACGCCACAAGTAAACTCAAAGCCCTCACTGATAACATTGGAACGATTATCCGCGGTAAACCACAGGAAGTAAAATATGTGGTGACTGCCCTATTGGCCAAAGGTCATATTTTGTTAGAGGATAATCCGGGCGCAGGAAAAACTGTACTTGCTAAAACGCTCGCTCAATCAATCTCCGAAGGAGCTGTTGATTTTCAAGCGACCAACGGAGGTGTAGCCTTCAGGCGTGTTCAGTTTACGCCTGATCTTTTGCCCATGGATTTAATAGGGTCCTATATTTTTGACGAATCAAAAAAGGATTTTGTTTTCAAGAAGGGCCCCCTATTTACGCATGTCTTGTTGGCAGATGAAATTAACAGGGCCTCGCCAAAAGTGCAAAGTGCTTTGCTGGAATGTATGGCGGAAAATCAAATTTCATCGGGCGATCATACCTTTCAACTCGATCCGTTATTTTTTACGATCGCTACCCAAAACCCTATTGAGATGGAGGGCACCTATCCACTACCCGCTGCGCAATTAGATCGTTTCTACATGAAAATTTCTTTTGGCTATGTTTCGGAGGAAGTAGAGTTTGATATTTATTCAAACTATATAGAGATTGGCGATGCCAAGCATACCGTAAAGCAAGTGCTTACTTATCATGAGATTATTCAATTACAAAAAGAAGCTGAGATGGTTTACATCCATCCGGAATTGATAAAAGGGGTTGTACGATTGGTGCAGGCCACTCGACATCATGCTGAAGTCGCGCTCGGTTGTTCTACACGCGGAGGGATTACGTTTATCAAATGTTTAAAAGCCTGGGCTTTAGTTAACCAGCGTGATTATGTCATCGAAGATGATATTCGTGCACTGGCACAACCGGTCCTACATCATCGCATGATCTTTCGCAATCGGGAAGCCGCTCGCACAGCCCTTCAACAAATGGTAGATCAAGAAGTTAACAAACTGGCTAAGATGGGAATTCAATCCAAACGATAGAAAGTCATGCGCTTCGGTGTAATCGTTTACTTGATTATTATTCTTGCATTAAATGCATCGGCACAGAATAGTGTACGTCAGCAAATAGATAGCGAGCGTGACGGTTCATTTCTGGATGATAAAACGTATCAAAAAGCCCGTGGATTTATTCGAAGAGACAGCACTTATTACCTAGGCTATTTGTTAGAGGGTGCTTATTTATTCTTTAGAGCCAATGATGAACTGGGCTTTCACAAAGCCATTGAACCTTTGCAAAAAGCGCTTGATAAAATCGAATACGATTACGATCCATTGCTAAAAATCCGAACGAACAACTATGCGGTATATAGCGCTAATTATCGATACCAGTTTGATTATGGACTTATCACCTACTTCCTCAGTCGATGCTATCAGAATGTAGAGCAGCAAGACAAAGCCATGGTGGTATTGAATCACATTCGCGATCGAAACTTTCAAGTGGAGATAAACATGGATTCTTATAATACCATGGCCTGGATTTTCCATCGTAACAGAGTTTACACGTCCAAACAATTTCCCTTTCTTAAAAATACAGTAAAGGAAAATGTAACGGCAGCCAATCGCTATTTGGATTCTGCTTTATGGAAAATCAGAAATGACGTTCCTGTTAACAATGGCTTGTATGATCCAAAGTTTCTAAACCGACAGTACCTAAGCACCATTCATTATAAAGCAATGATCCACGATTATTTGTTGGACATTGACTCGGCTAATTATTACTATGATTTATTAATACAAAACGATGCTTATTCAAGTAACAACTATGCTGAGTTTAAATTGGCAATGGGAGAGTTTGAAGAAGCTGAGTTATTTTTTAGAGAAGCAGAAGAACGTGAGAAGAGCCCGGAAAAAACCACCAAAGAGTATTATTATATGCGTGGCACATTGGCCACCTATCGTGGTCACCCTGAAAAGGCAGACTCATTATTGAATGATGTATTACAAAATCAAGGAAGCACTCCAGGTTATGGATGGCATTGCATCGGTTTGGCGCGCGCACAACATTATGAGGGATTAACCGCTGAAAGTCAGGAACGCACTAATAAAGCCGCTCGTTTTCAAGAGTTGCATATTGGTACTACATGGGGACAAGAGCAGTATAACCTGGCGGTAGCCTCTTTGAATTACATTAATCAAACACAGTTCAAAAAAGAATATTGGTTTGAACATAATGAGTGGTACTTCTGGCTGAATCCGGTGAACTGGTATCGATGGGTGAAGTACACGTTGGAAATAAGACATCACAAAATGGTATTGGCTTCATTGGTGGCTGGGAATCCAGAACGAGAGCAAGTTCTCTATTCTATATTTTCACCTGAGAATCTGATTACGTTTGATGAAGTATGGTCGGTGATTGATGGATTTGGCAACGAGTACTTTATTGATATTTATAAAAAACGATTGCAAACCGATAGAAGACCTAGGGTAAAAAAGTACTTTCGCTATTTTTTGGGGAAACTCTACTTAGCTGAAGGCAACGAATCGGAGGCCATAAAATATTTTGAGCAGGTTATCAATGATCCAGATCGGGAGGATCCGTTTCAAACTCTGTTGATGGCTCGCGTGTATGAGGGAATTGCTTCTGCTACCGGAGGAGATCAACAGCAAAAAAATATTCAACAATTGTACGCGCTGTACCCTCAATTGCTCCCATTTACAGATTTGAGTATGTCGTTTAATTTAATAGTAGAAGGTAAAACGAATGAATCACAAGAGAACATACTTGATGAACTTCGTGACTCAAACATCAATTTTATATCAGCTTCCAATGTGCCTACAGTTAGACTTTCATTCATTCAAAGGGGGCAAGCAATAGATGCCCATTACTTGGTACAATCAGGCGATCAGTCGGTACAACAAGGAGTTTTGCGCATCGAAGAAAGTGAACGCTCAGGAGCAGGCAAATTGCTCGCTTATCGATTGTTCGGAATTCAAAAAAGCAGCATTGGAGAGAAGCCTGTGGCGATACCTCAACCAGAAAAGGATAAGAATGAGAAGCCGGTATAAAGGAATATCAAAAAATTGTATCTGCCATCATCAATGATGGCTTATCATTTTAGGCAACTAACCCAACAGCTACTGTATTTTAGATCGCGTATGCAGTAATATTAGACTGCCAGTCGCTTTATTTTTAATATACAAATCAAGCGATCATATTTTGGAATATTTGATTTGGCTTTTGTTATAAATAATTTAAAGGCAATTTATTCTGGTTTCATTTTACCAATGAAGTGAGGTGCTGAATACATTTATTGACACTACTTTTAGCCTTGAGGAGTAAGTAAGGGGAGATTGATATCTATCTAAAAAAATATTATTCTGAATGATTACATCTCATTGTGTGGATTCATAGAATTAAGTCTCAACTAAATTGGATAGTCTCTATATCTCTACCTTTACAATGGCTTGAACAGGGACGATACAGCCACCTTTTAGTTCCACAAAATCTCCAGCGAGCTCAATAAAATTGGAAAATACTTCTACCGTTGTGCCATCACTAAGTCGAATCCAAAGACCAATTTCATCGTGATCTTGATTGGTTTCGGAAGTAGCGCTCTCCAACTGATGTTTGCGACTGGCGCGGGAAGAAGGATCTGAATACACATCGACACTGGCGAAGTGTTTTCCTTTAAGATTAGCCGGAGTCATGAGAATCGGAGTTTTGCTTGATTGCCAGATCTGTAATTCCTTCCTAAACCAATCTGATGCACTTGAAGTCCATTGAAAATTTTTGAAGACGTATTCGATCGTGTCTCTCTCAACATCGGTGATGATATTACCGTCTTTCACCAAGGTCATAAGCAATTCTGCATCTTTCACTGAAATTCGACCATCACCAGCGCCTTGTACTAATTGAGAAGCCCGATCTATAATCAGACTGTCCATTTTCTTGCCATCGATTGTTTTATAGTAACTCATATGAATGTGTTATATAGCCGTTTGCTACACGAAGATCAAAATACTAATCCTAAGATCAAAATGGTTTGGTAACACAACTATTAGTGATCATCTGAAACCATCAATTTCTAACTAATCATCCAGATCAGGCAAATTTTTTTTAATTGAGTGACAAAAGTCATACTTCGAGAAGTATTTAATTTGTCTTTTTGTTAACTTGAATTACTTGTTTAGCTAACATGGACATCTTCACTATTCTACTAATTATTCTGTTTGCCACTGCCATCGTTGACCTGATTGTTGGCGTTAGCAATGATGCGGTAAATTTTTTGAATTCAGCCATTGGTTCAAGGGTGGCATCCTTTCGCACGATATTAATAGTAGCGAGTTTGGGCATTTTACTAGGCTCTACCTTTTCAAGTGGCATGATGGAAATTGCACGGAATGGTTTGTTTAATCCAGGATATTTCACTTTTCGTGAAGTGATTTACATTTTTCTCGCGGTCATGCTAACTGACATAATTTTACTGGACATATACAATGATTTTGGATTGCCCACCTCGACTACCGTTTCGTTAGTTTTTGAGTTGTTGGGGTCCGCTTTTCTGGTTGGTATATTAACATCTCTGGATAAGGGCATTGAGTGGTCGCTTATTCCGTTTAAGAATATTCTCAACTTCTCAAGTGCGATTACTATAGTGACAGGAATTTTTCTTTCGATTTTTTTGGCATTCATTGTGGGAACAATTGTCCAACACCTCTCGCGGATTGTTTTTACTTTTTCACTTAAAGATTCTCTTCGGCAATATGGAGCACTCTTCTCCGGTTTAGCAGTTACCACTATATTTTATTTTCTATTGATTAAAGGAGCAAAGGGAAGTTCATTTATCACCGATGAACAGGTGAAGTGGGTAATGACCAATACCTGGACGATTAACTTTGGATTATTAGTGTTTTGGAGCATTTTTATTCAGTTATTGATGTGGTGGACCGATATCAATCCGCTGCGTATTGTAGTATTGCTAGGCACTTTTGCATTGGCAATGGCATTTGCAGGAAATGATTTGGTGAACTTTATTGGCGTAGCAGTGGGTGGCTACATTGCTTTTCAATCATGGATAGTCTCCGGTCAATCGGCCGATCAATTTAACATGAGCGTGCTCTCAGAAAAGTTTGCTACGCCTACATGGATTTTGTTGATCGCTGGGTTTATAATGATTGTAACTCTGTGGACGAATGCGAAAAGCCGTAAAGTGACGGAAACTGAAGTGTCTTTAGGAAGGCAAGATGAAGGGGAGGAGAAATTTAAATCGACTTGGGTTTCACGAATACTGGTGGGAGCAGCAATATATGTAGGCCGGTTGGTCGAGAAAATTGTTCCTAAAAGTTGGTCCAATACATTAGCTACCCGATTTGTAAAAGAAGAAGAAAATGAAAAAGATAAACCTTCTTTTGATTTGATTCGTGCCGCGGTGAATTTGCTTGTTTCCAGTGTACTCATCGCTTTTGGCACTTCGCAAAAACTTCCTTTGTCTACTACTTTTGTTACGTTCATGGTGGCGATGGGAAGTTCATTTGCCGATCAGGCGTGGGGGAGAGAGAGTGCAGTATATAGAGTAGCCGGAGTGATGCAAGTGATAGCCGGATGGCTGATTACTGCTGTAATTGCTTTTTCTTCCAGTGCCCTACTTGCATTTATTCTTTACAAAACGGGAGCACCAGGAGTATTTGTGCTGGTGGGTCTTGCTGTATTTTTATTAGTCCGAAGTCATGTACTTTTTGCGCGGAAAGAAAAGACGTTAGCAAACGTAAATAAGATTTTCTCTAGTGACTTGGCTAGCTTGTCTCAAGCTATTGATGAAAGTAAGGAAGAAACAGTGAAAAATTTAAAGCTCGCGAGTAAAGCCTATACGACCAGTATTGATGCATTGGCCAAGGAGAAGAAAAATGCGATTGCGAAGTCATTGGAAAAAATTCAAGAATTAGCCCAGCAGAATAGCAAGGTGCAAAATAAGATTATCAAGTATGTTCGCAAAATGCCGAAGCGTAATCTGGCGGCCAGCAAGTTATATCTGTTAATGTTTGATTACATGCAAGACTTATATCAAAGCGTACAATTAATCACTGAAAGTTGTATTGACCATCTAAGCAATTTTCATTCGTTGCCATCCAAAGAGTACCTGAAAGCATCAGATGAAATTGAAAAGGCACTAAGTAAATATATTTTTGAAGTCAGCGAGGGAATCATCACTTCTTCATTTAAGAATAGTGATAAGATCGTAGAACAACACGAAGCGTTATCCGCATTTATCAGTAAAACCGTTGATCACGTTATCAGTGAAATTCAAAGCGATCAAATAGGAAATCGCATGGGATTATTACAAATGAAACTATTATTGGAAACGAAAGATATCTTAGGTACGGTGCAGGCTATGTATTTATTGTATCATGATTATCATAAACAAGATAAATAATGAATAGCTGGAGATGTGATTTAAATATTTTGGGTTGCCAGAAGTTTTAATTCTACAATTAGTTAGAATTTCAAACTTCGTAGCAAGAATCGGATAGCATATTAGAACCTGTTAGGGAAAGAATATGGTGGAAAGCGTGTTGGTACTCCTGATTGGGACACAAGCTTGGCTATTACGAAATTAAATACCTATGCTTTACCATACTTTTTATAGAAGTTGATTCTCTTTACATAGAGTAAAAGTCACCTGTACTATTTCCTTATTGCTTCTGCTTAAATGCCCCTTTTACAATTTCTTCGCTAAAGCCGGAAGCTACTTGATTATTCGTTGCATAGACATATAGTGCAGTATTAAAAATAGTACTAGCTACGGAAAATATTATTCCAGTAAGAAGAAGTAATAGTGCTCCTACAGAAATGCCAACCAACAATCCGTTTACTCCAAAAGAAATAGCTAGCTGATAGGTGACTATACCGGCAAAGAGAATGACAAGTAGAAATGTCAGGAACTGAATGAAGCCCAAGCCTAGCGCTTTTATTAAACTTTCTCCCCAGGTTTTTTTAATGACTTGAGTGGATTTTTTGAGTGCATCAATCGGACCGAGGCCTTCATAAACGAGAACTGGTACTACGAAAATAGTTACAATGCTCCAAGCTAGACCAAGTATGCCAATGAGAATGTTAGCTACTATTTGTCCGATTTTACCAAGGTTAGAGGCTAGTTGTTGAAGGATACGTAGTAATAATCCTACCGATGCGGACAATAAACTCCATTTTAAAATGAGCGGGAGACGGGAAAAGGCAAACTTTATACTTTCCATAAAAGTTGCATTGCCACCTTCAAACCGAATCTTGGTGGTATACACTACGCATACATTGAAGAACGTGGCTATAAAGGCCAAGCCAAAATACGTGAGAAAGATGATGACGTATTCAAAAACCTGGATTGAATCTTTCGTCAAGCCGTTATCCATGATAGCCGGAATGATAGAAGGGAAGATCATGGCCACCGCAAAGAGTGTGGAAAATAAGAATGACAAAAACGCAAACCAAAGTAATTCTCGGTCTTTATTGATGACTGCAAAAGTTATTTTAGTGATCATCCAACTTCTGGAAAAGGCATTCATAGTTATTGGCTTTATCATTTTGCCTTTATAAATATACTACTATTTACGATTCGATCTTGAGCACCCCTTTCAGTAATTGAAAAACACGCAACTTCAATAACTAAATGCGGTACTAAGGGATTAATTTATTTTACAGCTAGCTTGCT
This sequence comes from Cyclobacteriaceae bacterium, assembly GCA_031430395.1. Taxonomy (GTDB): domain Bacteria; phylum Bacteroidota; class Bacteroidia; order Cytophagales; family Cyclobacteriaceae; genus ELB16-189. The sequence continues at coordinate 5,162 of JANPBK010000169.1, read as the reverse complement.
CTCATTTGAAAATTCTCATCGCCTCTAGCCACTTCAATAGTTTTTAGGTGGTAATAGTTTTGTTCAATCACTTTAGGTAGTGAATTGTTGCGAAGCAGTCATTAACATGGTTGATTCGTGCAAATAAGAATGATCGTCTCTTAGTTTTAGCGCACGTTCTTTTATGCCCTCGTTAACGAGCACGAACTTTTATGAATCCTAATTAGGCTGGATAGGAGAGACACTGCTGGAACGGCTTATTTTGTTAAGTGAATAATTTATGATTTCCACTTGTTTACCGTATTTATCAACTACCTCTATAGTGTATTCACCTTCACCTAATTTGCTGAAATTATAAGGACGGATAAAAGACACAACGTGTTGAATCTTTTCAGAGAATACCAGTTGATTCTTTTTGTTATAAATAGAAATAATGACCTTTCCTTCTTCTTGACTTCTATAGGTAATGTTGAATACACTCGCTGTTGATGCAGCGGTGACTTTCATTGAAGCGGGTGAGTTGGCTGCAGCAGCAAAGGAGCTTATAATACAAGCAAAAACCAGCACATTAAATTTAGATTTCATATTTTTCTTATCTCTTTTTGTGATGCAAAGATGGACCAACTGATCTATTACAATTATGTAGAGTCGTTTGCTGTTTGGTGTACGTAAGAAAAGCTCCTATTGTTTTAAATCAGTATATACTATTCCTGAACTTAAGAAAAACCAAACATTAGATAGTTGAAGGCAAGAATGAAGTAAAGCTTGAGGCAATTGGAGGGTTCAGCAGAATAATATTCTGTAGCTAGCCCAAAAAAATGGACCACATAGGTTTAATCTGTTGTTTAAAGTCATATTTAGCAAATCTTTATCTGAAGTTGCGCTGGCTTAAGAGCTCAATAAGTAAGCAGTTTGCTAAAAATTTTGGATAATTTTCATATTCTGCGACCAGAAAACCTGAGTGGTTCTCAGTTGGTAAGGAGCACTTGTAGTGTAAATTGCAGGTACTATGTCTGAAGAAGAATTAAACGCTATTGCTTTAAAATGGCTAGAGGCGTTTAACGATCATAATTTAGAAAAACTTTTAGGTTTGTATCATGAGGACGCTGTGCACTATAGCCCAAAACTAAAAATTCGACATCCGGAGACTAATGGGTTCATTAAAGGCATAGATGTCCTTCAAATTTGGTGGCAAGAAGCATTTGTTCGATTTCCATCACTTCAATACCAAGTCACACGTCTAACTCCATTCCAGGATCGCGTATTTATGGAATACATCCGGCATGTTAAGGGCGAAGTTGACTTGTATGTAGGTGAGATGTTAGAAATAAAATACGGTAAGATCATCGCTTCCAGTGTTTTTCATCGATAGCCGTTGGCTTTCAAGTTTACCTGTTATACATTACCGACTTAAAACAATTATATTAATTTGAGTATGACCAAACTAATTATCAACAACAACGGATCAGTGAAAATTGAAGGCGAATTTGAAATAATGGATATGAACGGCAACGCTTATGGCCTGCAAGGACGTACAGTCGTTTCTTTATGTCGGTGTGGCCATTCAGCTAATAAGCCGTTTTGCGATGGTTCACACAAAGGCAAATTTGAACATGAAGCAATGGCCTTTGAGTTACCTCCGCGCAAAGCATAATTACATAAGCAGACCTTGGTATGAGGATAGGTCATACGATTTGGGAAGGACTTTTGATTTAAAAAGTTTATTTTTGCGCCCAAATGAAAAAAATAATAGAATCCAGGAAGCTTTTAGGGGTTGATAAGGCAGTAGAACTGAAAGAATTGAAATCGATTTACCGGAATTTCATGAAAGACTGGCATCCCGATAAAATTCAGGACGACCAGGAGGCTAAGTTACATGCGGAAGAAAAAAGCAAAGCCTTTATTGAAGCGTATCATTTATTAGTGAGCATAGCTCCCGAGACGCATTCACAGCAGTTGGAGAAGTATACAGAGGTAATTACATCATCTAAGATTGCCGATTTCCAATATAAGTCACAGACTTTAGTGGTAAACTTTATGGATGGAAGCAGCTATGAATATTTCGGTCTCCCTAAAAATATTTATGGTAAGCTGGTCAATTCAGATGCTCCCGATCGTTTTGCACGCAGGCATATTTATCATTCTTTTGTTTACAGAAAAGTAAGCAAGGCGGTAGAGCAATAATTTACGCTTTGGCGTAAAAATCTATTTTTGTTTCCTTGGCCCCAAGGGATTGCAAATAATCAACTACTTGGATTGCTTCCGCTCCACCTTTTTGAGCATGATGTAACATGGTAAAACCATGGGGTCCTTTTGAGTTTAGCAAACCAGGGTTGAAGTTGATTATATTTTTCACTGTTGCGAGGTGCCCCATCATGCAAGCTAAATAAATATTGTACCGAGCTCCTTTGCTCAACAAATACGTAGCGATCTCCTTATTACCTACATGTCCTGCGGCTTCTATACCGGATTCAAAGTCTCCACCACCCCAATCATATGCGCAGTGTAAAAGTAAATGATTATTCTCTAGCATTTCCTTTAGTTTATCGACCTGACCATGTGATGCAGCTACGAACTCTTTCACTAACTCAATTTTTAAAGACGCAGGCTTTTCTTGTGTCTGTGCAAAGCTTTGAACCGTTGGTGATGTGAGCAACAAGCTGCCAGCGCCCAAAAGAGAACGTTGAAGAAACTGTTGTCTGCTTAAGAATTCAGAAGTTTTCATAAACTAAGGTAGTTAGGTAGTAGGTTAACGGATTTCATCTTAGATGAAGTTACCTATAGAAACATGAATTTTTTGAATGGGTTTTTCATGATCTAATAGGTAAAATGACGGGTTTGCTAATGAATATCATAGTACGTTCGATGGTTTAAGTTGCTTGGTTTTACATTTTTCATAGGAGAAATCACTTTTTATTGAATTATTTATGAATTCAACTGCCCGCTATAAAACTGTTTTTCATAGGAGAAATTCAATAAATTCGCCTTCGCTTCCACTTTAGCAAGAGAGAGTGAAGTGACTGTTAACCTCATACTTACCTATGGGAATAGCGTTTATTTTTTCCTTTTTGTAAGGTCTAATGTGACATTCCTATAAGAGAAAGTTGAAGTAAGTCCGCATCAGAAACTACGATTTCCCTATGAGAATTTGGGATAACTCATTTTTTTCACCTTAATTCGCACTGATTAAAAAACACTAAACGCTATGGCAAAAAAAGCAGCAAAGAAAGCAGCTCCTAAAAAAGCAGCAAAAAAGAAAGCAGTGAAAAAGGTTGCTAAGAAAGCAGCCCGCAAACCAAATGCAGCCTTCATGGCTCCTCTAAATTTGAGCGATGCATTGGCAGCAGTGGTAGGCAGCAAGCCTATTCCCAGAACAGAAATTATCAAAAAAATCTGGGACTACATCAAGAAGAACAAACTTCAAGACAGCAAGAACAGAAGAATGATCAATGCTGATGAAAAGTTGAAAGTACTTTTCGCTGGCAAAAAACAGATCTCTATGTTTGAGTTGGCCAAGGTGGTAAATAACCACGTGAAGTAATTCTCCCTGATTAAAACAGGATAGCGCAAGTTGAGTAGTACTACTTAACTTGCGCTTTTTGTTTCTATATCTCTCATTGTTTTTTCACTTGCGAGGAAAGTGTCACCTCCATTGAAACTAACCGGGCAATCATGATTACCGGATAAAGCAATCCAATAATACCTTGAAAGAATACTAATGATTTTGCGAGCGAACCAGTGGCAATCATATCTCCAAAGCCAAGGGTCGTCATTGTAGCAAAACTAAAATAAAGAAATTGTGAGAACATATCTTTATAAGATTGAGATACTTCCGTCAACGAAAAGGATCCGGGTATAAATGACTCTAATAGCGTATAGAGCCAGGCGTAAATAATACCTATAATCATAAAAACGATTACGGACCCCTGGATCCGATAAAAGTTAATGGGTCCTTCTTTAAAAATATGTTTCAGGACCAATTGTCCCAGATGTGCAAAGAACATAATCGCAAAGACATATCCTGCCAATTGGATCCATTCAAATTGTGTCAAAAAGGATAAGAAGCGCAACAGACTTGTTACAAAAGCTATACAGATAAAGAGCAGTTGCTTTTTCCATCTGGTGAGAACAGAAAACACTCCTGCCAGTATAATAAGATTAAAGAGCATATCGCTAATAAGAAAGCCCCACCATCTATTGGAGTAGTCTGCCAACGGAATCCATGCAAAAATGGATATCGACATGTATACCAAAAGTGCCCTGAGGCTGCGTTCATGATTCCAGAATTCATGATTTCTTTGAAGGAAACTATTCATAGAATAATTTATGTTGGCTAAAGTAAAGTAGTTGATGAAGAAATTCTATGATATTTGTCAGGATGTTACAAATAAATCACCTCTATTATTCTGAGAAGCATTCAATATTGGAGATTATGATTGATCTCAATTGTATAATGTAATTCCAGATAGCATAGAAAAAAATTAAAGGAAAAATGATACCTATCTACATGAAGTGGACTATTCTTTGGACAGTCATTATTTCCCATTATGTAAGTACACAAAACCTTGATAGGAAAATAATTGTGAATGGAGTAACTCGGGAATATATTCTTCATGTTCCCTCTATCATCAAAACCCCTAATAAGATTCCGTTGATGTTGGTATTCCATGGAGGAGGTGGCAGCGCTAGTAATGCTATTTCATTTTTTGGAATGAACAGTGTTGCAGACACTGCCGGGTTTATGATTGCCTATCCAAATGGGCTTGATAAAGGGTGGAATGATGGTCGCACCATTAAAAATCACACACACGATGATGTGGGTTTTGTGCGTCAGTTAATCCAACAGGTGTCCAAAGAATATCCGATTGACAGTCAACGTATTTTTGCTACCGGCATTTCAAATGGAGGATTTTTTTCATTTATGTTAGGTCTTCACCTTGCCGATGAGATCAAAGCGATTGCGCCTGTCTGTGCCACTATTCCACAAGAAATTTATGATCACTATTTGCCTTCTCATCCTATCAACTTGCTACTGATTAATGGTACAGACGATCCACTGGTGCCTTATAATGGAGGTAAGGTGGGAGGCAAATGGATGAGCCGAGGCGTATGCATGAGTACGGCAGCAACATTGGCAAGATTTGTTCAATTCAATAAGTGTAGCGGGAACCCTACACAATCAA
>JANPBK010000168.1:0-1871 GCA_031430395.1 Cyclobacteriaceae bacterium | reverse complement strand
TATTGCTTGTAATGCCCAACACTCGCCATGGGGAATTGCATTTAACGAAGCACAACGGATGGCGATCGCAGCAGATCCTACCTGGAAAGAAAATGATGCGAGAGCAGGGATTGAAGGAATGAAAGCCGCGCGGGCGATTGGAATGATTTCTTATCGGACGTATGAAACGTATCAGCAAACACAAAATGAAAAAGGCCTGGACAAGATCGATAGCTTTCGTGCAGCCTCGTATCAAAACTATCAAGGTCAAAAGTTAGCGAATCGCTTCAATGCTTTTACCTATTGGACTTTTTCAAAAGCCATGGATAGTCATAATGTGGGGCGAGCCAGAAGAAGTGTGCTTGAGGCATTGGAAAAAATTGAAGCCAAGACATTAATCGTAGGAATAGAAAATGACCTATTGTATCCACTCAGCGAACAGAAATTACTGGCAGCTTCTATTCCATCAGCCAAATTAGAAGTACTCACCTCGCTTTATGGACACGATGGGTTTTTAGTAGAATTCGATGCATTCAAAAAAGTTGTAAGAAGGTTTTTAGTATCCAAAACAAATGAAATCGTGTTGAATCATTCTTCCGATGACTTTAAATCATTGGAGGATTTTAATCTTTAATAAATGAAAAAGAATTTAAAAATTGGATTGTTTGGGTTTGGCGTGGTGGGGCAAGGACTTTACCATGTACTCAATGAAACCCATGGCGTAAAAGCAGAAATCAAAAAAATCTGCGTAAAAAATAGAGAGAAGCATCGTAGCTTGGATAGCTCTTTATTTACGTTTGAAAAAAATGATATCCTGACAGATAAAGATATTGATATCGTGGTGGAACTGATCGATGATGCAGCAGCCGCTTTTGAAATTGTAAAGGCTGCCTTGCGCAACGGCAAACACGTGGTGACTGCCAATAAACGAATGCTAGCAGAAAATTTGCAAGAGATCTACAACCTGCAAAAAAAATATGATCGCTCGGTGCTTTATGAAGGCTCCGTTTGTGGCAGCATACCCATTTTAAGAAATCTGGAAGAGTATTATGACAATGACTTGATTACAAGTATTGAAGGCATTTTTAATGGCTCCACCAATTACATCCTGACGAAAGTTTTCGAAGAAAAGAAGAGCTATGCAGAAGCGTTAAAGGCCGCTCAAGATCTTGGCTTTGCAGAAAGTGATCCCTCCTTAGATGTAAAAGGGTATGATGCAAAATTCAAATTGACCATTGCCATCGCGCATACTTTTGGGGTTTTTGTCTCTCCTGAAAACATCATCAACATAGGGATTCAAAATATTTCTTCCGTTGATTTAAAATATGCCAAAGAAAACAACCTTACGATCAAGTTGGTGGCGCGGGCTTATAAACTCGAGGGCAAAATCATTGGCCTGGTGGCTCCTCAATTTATTCCGTCAGACCATATGCTCGCTTCTGTTCGCAATGAATATAATGCGGTGTTGGTAGAAGGTGCCTTTGCGGAAAAACAAGTGTTCATTGGAAAAGGGGCTGGAGGCTATCCGACCGGATCAGCCGTTCTTTCCGACATTTCCGCACTTACGTTTGATTATCGTTATGAGTATAAAAAATTCACCCAGGGTGAGGGTTTCACTTTTTCAAATGAAGCGTTGGTAGATGCCATCATCAGTTTCCAGGACAAGTCTGTTATTTCACCGGGTGATTTTGAAAATTTTAAGGGCGGCTATCAGGGCCACGGTCATCAGTATATGAGCGGGTCTATTTCTCTTAAAAAACTACAGTTGCTTTCCAAGCGAGATGATCTAAGCATAATCCTTGCCCCTGAATTGAATTTGGAGATTCAAAAACAAAAAGAAGTGCAAGCACTTTTGCAGGCCTGATCAAACAACGGCATGGGGGGTAGGTAAT
>JANPBK010000167.1:0-3606 GCA_031430395.1 Cyclobacteriaceae bacterium | reverse complement strand
TATTTTTGTAGCCATAATCTAATGTGATTACGCCAGCGTCTTCTAACAGGGTGCTGATGTCCAGGCCTCTTTCGTTTTCAGTCCCTTCAACAATGGGAATTTTGTACGATTTCCCATCTATAATTAGTTCTGCTGTTTTCGCCATATAAATAAAATTTTTGCTTTCGATTTAAAGATAGAGGGTAGAGTTATCAGAAAAAAATAGAGTTCAATAATTAGTTATTTCCTAAGATTAACGGCATACCATCCTTACCACTTCCGATTACGACCACTTTTGAATTAGCTGATTTAGCTAGCTCCAAAGTAGCCTCTATGCCTCTCATTTTCAACAGCTTATCAGACAAGCTGTTGTTAATTATATTATTGGCCCTCGATTCACCTTCTGCAGCGATGCGTTTACGTTCTGCTTCGCTTTGTTCCTTCGTAAGTCTGAATTTGTAAGCGAGTGACTCTTGCTCTTGTTGTAATTTATTTTCAATGGCCGCCTTGATTTGTTCCGGTAAAGCGATTGATCTTATAAGAACAGCAGTAGCACTGACATTGTTCACATTTAATATTTTTTCCGTTTCGTTTTTGATGGCAGTTTCTACTTCAGCTCGTTTGGTAGAATAGATTTCTTCTGCCGTATAGCGGCCCATGACCTGGCGAACCGTTGAACGAACCTCCGGAATAACCAGCACGTTCACATAGTCTTTGGTAAACTGCTCATGGATGTAGCCAATTTTATTAGGCATTGGAAAATACCTTACAGTAATGTCCACATGAATGGATAGACCACTTTTATCAAGGACGTCCATGTTTTCATCTGAGGAGGTTTCATTTACTTTATAGACATAGGTATTGTTCCAAGGCATTTTCAAATGCGTTCCGGGACCAATCACATCCGTTTTATCAAGGCCCTTGCCGAAAGGATAAAAAATGATGGCGCGCTCAGTTGCCTCTACAGTGTAAAATAGACTGGAGGATAAAGCTAAGACTACAAAAAAGGCGATAATGCCTAAAATGATAAATGGCAGTTTATTGTTGTTCATGGTTATTATTTATTGGTTTTCAGTTTTATTTTCTTCTCTTGGCAAACCCAGCAGTTTGCCGATAATGAGCATTCCATAGAGTCCTCCCCAAACAGCCTCCAGTATACTAATGTTACGAATGAGCCTACTCGGTTGCAACCCTGAATCGACACCCCCTAAAATACTAAAGCTGTAAGTTACACATTCAGCATAATTGGGGAAGCCTAATTCAATATTGACTCCTAAACTGCCTGGTTTTGCAATACTAATTAAATCATATAAGCTGCCAAAGGAGATGCCAATCATTAAGAAAATGCAGGCTGCACCCCAAAGTTTGTCAGGCGTCATGTGACTGCCTGAGAATAGGTCTCGGATTGCAAAGCTGATAACAGTCACTTCAATTGGAAAGAGCACGCCATGAAGAAATAGTAAATAGATCTGGCGATTAGGAATTTCTATTATCTGGTAGTAAGGAAACTCCCCTAAAATACCAGTAAATATGGTTGCTGACAATAAGACCAAGATCGTGATAACGAGAGGCCGGCTGTTGGTGAAATTCCTAAGTAAATCCCATTGAAGAAAGGCGTAGGTAGCGGCAAAGAAGGAGAAAATGGAGATGATAAGCTTGGATTCTGCACTCTTGGAATCAGCCAAAACAGTTTCCGACAGAACCAGACCTGCAGAGACAATAATAATTTGTATCACTACAATGTTCCGATAGTCTTTCGTTTTTTCCTTTTGGAGCTCCAGCCGGCTAAGAATGCTTTTTAACGTGAAATTGAACATGGTATGATAAGGTCTATAAAAGTAGACTTTTGCTTACAAATCTCCTTGCTTTAATAAGGCTGGAACAGGTATAAAACAAAAAGGCGATGGATTGCCATCGCCTTTGAATGATTTTAAAGTCTGAATTACATGTTGGAACCAGATCCCCCCATATTACCTCCGGTGTTTTCTGGCGTAGGTGTTGGAATAACTGAAGGGGCAGGTGTAGGTGCAGGAGCCGGTGCGACCGCTTTAACAGGCGGAGCTACTTTAACAGGCACAACTACTTTTTTAGGTGCTGCCTTCTTTTTAGCTACCGGTTTTCTTTTAGGGGCAACTTTTTTCACCACCTTCTTAACGGCCTTTTTTACTACCTTCTTAGAAGCCTTTTTAGCGACTTTCTTCACAGCTTTCTTAGCCGATTTTTTTGCTGCTTTCTTAGCGGGTTTTGATTTTTTCTTAGCCGCCTTTTTTGCTTTTTTTGCCATAATACAAATGAGTTTAGAGTGGGTTTATTTTTTTGTGAACGGTTGCCTAGTGATTATGTCTTAAAGTTAAAGAAAGTTTGAGTCGATAAACAAATAGTTTGGAAACAAAATGTTACGAATTAGGTAATCAAAATGAGTGGCTATTTTTTGATGGATCAGATTATATGGAGTTGGGTACCTCATAGAAACGAAAAACATGGGAGGGTTTGGGAGGTTTTCCCTCCAATAATTGGATAAAGAGCTTGCTTAAAAAGATCTGATATTTAGAAGCAATAATTGAAGTATAGCCCGAACTTAGGATGGTTATTTCTTCTTCCTTTCTGAAGCTGAAAGGCCTCGATAGATGTATGAATCTTCTACTTCCCGATACAGAAATGGGAGGTGGTCATAGAATGCTTATTATTAAGCTAAAAGCCCGATATTCTCCTCTTAGCTTAGGCACTTAAATACCGATGGGTAAGAGAGCATTCATAGCTAGGTATAAGGAGCTTCGTTAAAAAATTTGCCTCCATTTTTCTAAATGTCGTTTTCCAAACCGGCAATAAAAACAGCACTTCGCGCTATGAATCTTTTTTTAACAGGGGTGGGGTAGCCCGAGAGGATGAGCCAAAACCGTGGACTCCAATTTGTCAGTAATGCAGTGGATAGTAAAATTGGTGTACGTGACATTGTCGGGAATAGGAGGACTTAGCAATGAAGGAAAGCGGAATGTTACGTCCGACCGGTTTCGCACTGTCCCATATGACAAATTTAACTAATGAAACCAGAACTTAACGAGGACACCAAATTCCGGCTATGGCACGTGCACATTGCTGCAAGCTGTTGGACTTAGTCCGTCATCGAAATTTGTTTCTTACTATTTCTTCTGTTGGTTGAATTCCGCTTGTGGGCCACTGTCCATGAAACCAATATCCATTTTGTGAATCGGGGATATTTATAAAAATTCGCATCTGCGTTACTTTCCGCAAATGCGAATTGAGTACACTTGTATACGAAAATTAATTAGCAGTCATCTTATGTTGGAAATTCTTATCTGACCACCAACAGCGTAAATACAAGAATGAAGGAATCAGAAAAAATAATAGTACAAAAGAGTATCCTGAATCGGGATTTGGATTAATGGCTACGAGAGTATTAAAAACAATAAAACACACAGTCGAAATTATTCCTCCTAACCCTTCTTTCCACAATGCCAATAGCAGTCCTGCAAGTCCTGCGCCCCAAACGATAAATACGATTATCGTGTACGTATCGAATCCAGGCCCCGGCTTGCCCGAGTGCTCAAAATTTTCACCTATTGCAAAAAACAAAACAAATGCGACCATAAAAGTTCCTAAAATTCT
>JANPBK010000166.1:0-5179 GCA_031430395.1 Cyclobacteriaceae bacterium | reverse complement strand
ATAAGGGTGATTAAGTGGAGGATACGCAATGGCATAACTTTGTGATCTGGGGCCAACTGGCAGGGGTAGCCGAAAAGTATTTAAAGAAAGGCATGGAAGTATGCGTGGAGGGCAAACTAGTTCACCGCAATTACGAAACAGATAAAGGCGAGAAGCGCTATGTAACAGAAATCAACGTGAATGATTTACTCATGTTAGGTTCAAAACAGAACTAAACGATCCGATTCAGTAATACGAAGGCCATCTCAGAGCGAGGTGGCCTTTTTTTATTGCATGCAATGAAAGCCAAATTGCATATAGGATGTAGGCATGAATGGCTGGCCATCCATGCACAACTCCTGCCTTCGAAGAACGATTGATCATCATTCCTCGCGCTAAATTCAAATGGAACTTTCACTCTTACCCCTTGATTACTTAACCTTTATTGATCAGGCTGAAGGATACTTTGCTTAATCTCCTCTTTTGATTCAGCATTAAATTGTAATTTTGCCTGAATGATTTTTCAGTACCCCTCTTTCCTTTGGGCGCTTGGCGCACTGGCAATTCCCATCCTCATTCACCTGTTTAATTTTCGAAAGACTACACGTATTTATTTTTCGAATACCCGATTTCTTAGACAAGTTAAACAAGAGACGACACAAAAGCGCAAATTGAAGCAGTATCTGGTGCTTGCTTCGCGCTTATTATTTTTACTTTTTTTAGTGCTGGCTTTTGCCCAGCCTTTTCTGCCAGCAGCAGATCCAATTAGTAATCAAAAAAACATTTCTATTTATTTAGATAATTCCATGAGCATGTCTACTCCGGTAGGCGAAAAAACGCGTGCGTTAGATGACGGCATTCAACGCGTGACAGAAATTATCAGTATTTTTCCTTCCGATGCACGTTATCAACTCATCACCAATGATTTTGCGCCATTCTCCAATTCGTTCAAGACAAAATTGGAGGTGCAGGATTACTTGTCCCAATTACGATTGTCGCCTATTAGTAGAACGGGTTCAGAAATCGATAATCGTTTGTTAGAAAATAGTAGCTCCCTTTTTTGGATTTCAGATTTTCAGAGATCCACCTTTGGAAGCCCTCAACAAATAGATTCGATGCTACTGGTAAAGATGGTACCGATTAAATATGCAAAAACATCAAATGTGTTTGTTGATACGGTTTATTTGGAAAACCCATTTGTAGTAGGGGGTGAGAAGAATACAGTAAAGGTGCGGTTACGCAATATCGGTGAGAGACAAGTAGAGGGTTTGGTCACAAAGCTTGCGATCAATTCTATTCAGGCTTCGGCAGTGACCATCAATGTAGAGCCAAATGGTTCAGAAATTATCGCTTTTGATTTATCAGCGTCTATCAGAGGATTGAATAGAGCCACGCTGAGCTTTAGTGATTATCCGGTAAGTTTTGACAATGATTTTTACTTTACGTTAAACTACTCGGGAAAATTGAAAGTGATTGAAATTAAAAGTAGAAAGGAATCCACTTTTATAGAAGGAGTATATGGCAATAAGGAATTATTCGCATTTACGAGTGTTCAAGCTGCCAACTTAAATTACAGTCTGCTGGCCGAGGCAGATTTAGTCATAGTCAATGGCCTGGATAAAATTGAGCCCTCCTTACAAACGGCTTTGGTGTCTTATAAAAATTCAAATTCGTTATTGATCATTCCCGGACCAACCCCTGATATTGCTTCGTATCAACCATTGATAAATGGTAAACTACGAGTGAATGCGGAAGAAAAGATACCAATGAAATTGGATCTCCCTGATTTTCAAAACCCATTGTTTCAAAATGTCTTTGAAGAAAAGAACTTTTCGATGGCCATGCCTGACGCAACTAAGTTCCTTGACTGGGGTCCAGATCGATCTGCTATTTTGCACTTTAAAGACGGCCGTCCTTTTCTATCTCAGATAGGCAATTTGTTTTTCATGGCATGCCCATTAAGCGAAAGTTATACTGATTTTTATAAGCACGCGTTATTTGTGCCAATCATGTATAGAATGGCAGCGCTAGGGAAAAGGAGTGAGCAGAAGCAATATTATAGCCTAACTTCTCCTTCATTTTCTATTTCCTCAGATAGTTTGGTTGGAGATGAACCTATCAAAATGAGGGGGAAGCAAGAAGTGATTCCACTTCAGCGTAGGCTGGGTGCCCAAATTATGTTGGAAGTTCCAAAGTATGCGCTCGATCCCGGTTTTTATACGATTACCCATAAGAACGATACGATGGATGTAGTAGCCTTTAACCTGGATAAATCGGAATCAGTGTTGGAAACCCTCTCGGGGGAAGAGGTCAAATCACGATTAGGTGGGGGGAACAATATTTCTATTTTTAATACCGGTAGCCTGGAGGCTTTCCGCAACGAAATAAAAGAGAGATATTTGGGCACGCCATTATGGAAATATGCCCTTGTATTGGCGTTGATTTTCCTTTTAGCTGAAGTACTTTTGATCCGGTTTTTGAAATAGCCCTTATTGATGAAAATATTAATTCAATCTGCCAAGATCATAGCCAAAGGCAGCCCCCATCATCTTAAAAAGCGGAATGTTCTCATTTCCAACGGAAGAATCGCTGAAATTGGCGACAAGAACTATCAGGCAGATAAGCTCATCGATGCAGAAGGAATGCTGCTAAGTGTAGGATGGCTGGACATTGGCACATTTGCAGGAGATCCGGGGTTAGAACATAAGGAAGACTTAGTTTCGGTAGCAAAGACAGCTGCTGCGGGAGGATTTACAGAGGTAGCCCTTCTACCCAACACACATCCTACCGTGCAGACTAAAAATGAAATCAGTTACATCACGCAAGGGAATACGAACCGACTTGTTCAGATTCATGCACTCGCTGCGATTACGAAAAACTGCAAGGGCGAAGAGTTGACCGAGATGATTGATCTGCATGAAGCAGGCGCGATTGCCTTTACAGACGGATTAAAGTCGGTATGGCATACAGATATCTTCTTAAAGTCGCTTCAATATCTTCAGAAGTTTGACGGATTGTTGATTGATCACCCGGAAGATTATTGGCTCAGCCTTTTTGGCCAAATGCATGAAGGAATCAATAGTACTTCATTGGGATTGAAGGGCATGCCCCGTATTGCGGAAGAAGTGGCGGTGCGCAAAGGTCTGGAATTGTTAAGCTATGCAGGGGGGCGTCTGCACTTCTCAAAAATATCAACAGCAAAATCGGTAGAGATGATTCGGTCGGCCAAAAAGAAAGGACTTCAAGTAAGTTGTGATATAACCGGATACCAAGCATTGCTCAATGACAGTATGCTGGAGGATTTTGATACTTTTTACAAAGTGAACCCACCTCTTCGTGAGAAGTCAGACAGTGACGCATTAATCAAGGGATTAAAAGATGGTACTATTGACATTCTCACCAGTGGACATACGCCACAAGATGATGAAAGTAAGTTGCTGGAGTTTGATCAGGCAGAATTTGGATTGATTAATCTTCAGACATTTGGTTCTCAATTGACTTCTTTGTCCAAGTCTGTAGACATAGATGTATTAATTGAAAAGGTTACGATCGCACCTCGCCAAGCACTAAAAATTGAAATACCAAAAATCGAAGTAGACGAGAAGGCAAATCTCACTTTATTTGATCCGGATGTTACTTGGATTTTTAGTGAAAAGGAAAATTTTTCTAAGTCTAAAAACTCCCCATGGCTTGGTATGGAGCTAAAAGGTAAAGCAGTCGCTATTTTTAATAATAACAAGCACTGGCTGGATGTTTAAGAAACTACCGCCTCTTATTTTTATTGGGTTGCGCAATGGACTCGTAGCAGGACTATTGGGCTTCTGTTTGTTATTAGCGCTTTATTATATTGGCAAGCATCCGTTTTTGTTTCCTGTTTTTTTTGATTTTAGGATATTTCTATTCGGTATTTTTTTAATCATTACGTTGCGCGAAATACGAGATATCCATCAGGAAGGCATATTATTTTTTTGGCAAGGAATGATTTCATCACTGTTATTCACTATCATATTTGCGCTGGTTGCCAGCTTTTTGATTTGGATCTTTGCCTACATAAATCCGTTATTTCTTCAGAATTATATAAGTACTGCGTTAGATCAAATTAAGGCTATCCCAGCCGAAGCGATCGAACAAATCGGAAAAGATGCCTATGAACGTAATTTAAAGGCATTACCTTCAACTAATGGGTATGATTTAGCAATCCATTATTTTTGGCAGAGCTTTGTCATAAGTTTTTTTGTCAGCATAATAATATCAGTAATTTTAAGACGTCAACCTAAAAACGACTAATTATGGAAGAAACAACTACACCACCTGTATCATTTTTACAACATGCCGCCAAATGGGGTTTAATATTTGGGGCAGTAAGTATCGCACTAACAATCATTGCCTACGCAGTAGACTATACCATGCTTGCGGACTGGAAGTTTGGCATTTTTGTTCTCGTTTTGTTGCTGGCAGCTACCATCTATGCAGGCATTAATTACAGAACGGAGATTGGTGGGTTTTTGACTTATGGTAAGGCATTCCAACATGGTTTCGTGATGTTGGCTGTTTCCGGATTAATTTCTACTGCCTTTATGATACTTCTCTATACTGTCATTGATTCGGAATTACCTGCAAAGCTTACGGAAGTTTCCATTGAAAATGCACAGAAGATGATGGAGCGTTTTGGTATGCCGGAAGATCAAATGGATAAAGCGCTTGAAGATGCAAGAGAAAGAGCACTCGGTCAATTTTCTGGGATTGGATCCATTAAATCGTATGGGTTTGCCCTTATTTTCTATGCAATTGTAGCATTGATTACTTCTATTTTTGTAAGGAAGAATCAACCTGAAGAAATGATGTAACTTTTGATGGACATCTCTCTAATCATTCCCGCTAAGGACGAAGAAGAATCGATCCCGGAATTAAGTAATTGGATTAGCCGTGTGATGAATGCACATGGCTTTTCCTATGAAGTGATTTACATAGACGATGGCAGTACCGATGGCACGTGGGAACAAATCAAGAAAGCAAATCTAATTAACCCGGCTTTTAAAGGATTTCAATTCAATCGGAATTTTGGCAAGGCTGCAGCGTTGCACACTGGTTTCAAGGCGGCACAAGGTGAGGTGGTAATCACCATGGATGCGGATTTGCAAGACAGTCCGGATGAAATTCCGGAGTTGTATAAAATGATCAAAGAGCAAAAATTTCATTT
>JANPBK010000165.1:0-3253 GCA_031430395.1 Cyclobacteriaceae bacterium | reverse complement strand
TAAATAATAAGCCCCTTCTCGTTTGAAGGGGCTTATCTTAACCAAAAGGCAAATAATATATGTACTATGCTTTCTTAAATACAGAAGAAATATTTTAAGTAACCCCTTATTGTCCCTATTTTAGAGCAGTGAAGATATTGTTTGTTTGCCTGGGTAATATCTGCCGTTCGCCAATGGCAGAAGCTATTTTTAAACATAAAATAAGCCAACAGGGGCTCTCTGCCGTGTTTTTGGCTGATTCTTGTGGGACCTCGGATTATCATATAGGAGATGCTCCAGACACCCGAACGATTCGGAATGCAACCAAAAATGGAATCCAAATCCAACATCTAGGCAGGCAATTAAATCGTATGGACTTTAACAACTACGATCTGATATTGGCGATGGATCAGAATAACATGGATTCAATTTTGCGGCTTTCCGATACGGATACCATAAAAGAAAAAGTAAAACGAATGCGTGAGTTTGACCCATTGGGCACCGGAGATGTCCCGGACCCATATTATGGAGGAGAAAAAGAATTTCAGGATGTATTTGATATACTTGATCGAACGATCGAACATTTAATCACTCAACTGAAAGCTAATCCAATCTAACTTTTAATGAGTACCTGTAAAGTAGATCGGGAAGATTGCTCCAGTATTACTCCTTTCAAGTTACGATATTCATGAGACGTTTTGGAATCATAATTCTTAACGGTTATCAATGTGAGGTTGGCATTATAGTACACCTCAAAACTTTTACTGAGTATTTCAATGAGTTTTAATACTTTACTTTCACGGTAATCGATACAAAAGGAAAAAGAGATCGCGGAATTTTGCATCACGTTAATACGGATATTTAATTCGGTGAGTACTTTAAAGATGCTCGTGAGCTGCGTTTCATCTACGAAAGTGTAGTCTGTCACCTTGCAGGAAACGAGGCATTGATTGCCTTTATAAACAATCAAAGGAGGAAGTTTGTCAATATGGCATTCGTGAATTTTTGTTCCGGGCAAACTTGGGTCGATAAAACTTTTCACCACGAGTGGAATATTGCTGTTAGCTAGGGGCTTTATTGTTTTAGGATGAATCACAGAAGCTCCAAAATAAGTCATCTCTGCTGCTTCCTTATAGGGCAATTCTTCAAATACAGTGGCAGTAGGTATCAACTTTGGGTCTGCGCTCATGACACCGGGAACATCTTTCCATATGGTGACGGAGGTAGCCGCTAAACAACAGCCAAAAATGGCTGCAGAAAAGTCGGAACCTTCACGGCCCAATGTGGTAGTCAGATTACTTTCTGTTGAACCAATAAACCCTTGGGTAATAATCACTCGTTCTTCGGAAATAGTAATTGCACCGATTCTTTTTTTGGTTTCTTCCCAATTCACTTTTCCTTCACGGAATGTAGTATCCGTTTTAATATAGTTTCTGGCATCAATCCAGGTTGTAGTTATATTATTTTGCTGAAGGTAATGAGCCACAATAGTGGAAGAGAGTAATTCACCAAAGCAAACTACCTGATCGTAGCTTACATCTGTTTCATTCTCCTCAAGTAATTGGGCTTCTAACGAATCAATTAATTTTTCAATTTCGTTTACTAGATAATCGCCTGAACAGAGATTCCGAGCCAATTCAAGATGATATTCTTTGAGATTTGAAAGTTCAGATTGGTAGTTCTTCTTCGATTGGGACAATGTAAGAATATGCTCTAAGGCATCGGTGGTCTTGCCCATAGCTGAGACCACAACAAGCAATCCTTCCTTTTTATGGTTTGTGATGATTTGAGCTACCTCTCTGACGAATACTGCATTTTTCAGGGAGGCGCCTCCGAACTTAAAGATATTCATCGATTCTAATTAATTTCAAACGATTGCAGACTATATTTGCAGCGGAAATGTAAGAATCAAAACTGAGTAAAAATAGTTCATGGAAGCTTCCCGCATCGCATTGCCCATCGGAACCGCTCTTGATCGGTTTATTAAGAATAATCAATATCAATTTCAATATGCCAGTGGAGAGCTTTCTCAATTGTTGAGAGACATTGCGCTGGCATCAAAAGTAGTGAACAGAGAAATCAATAAAGCAGGATTGATTGATATTATGGGCTCCATGGGTACACAGAATACAGGTGGAGAGCAACAACAAAAGTTAGATGTACTCGCTAATATCCGGTTCACCCGAGCTTTAACCAAAGGGGGTGAAGCGTGTGCGTTGATTTCTGAAGAGACCGAATCTTTTGTTGATTTAAGTAATGATGGAAGATATGTCATTGCCATCGATCCCTTAGATGGATCATCCAATATCGATGTGAATGTTTCAATTGGCACTATTTTTTCTATCTATCGAAGAAAAAGTGATGTGGGATTACCAATCAGCAATGAGGATATATTGCAAACTGGTGATGAGCAAGTAGCGGCCGGGTATATATTGTATGGCTCCTCAACGATGATGGTTTACACAACCGGGCATGGTGTGAATGGGTTTACGTACGAACCAACTTTAGGTGAGTATGTGCTCTCTCACCCCGACATGACGATTCCGGAAACTGGAAGAATTTATTCCATCAATGAAGGTTCGGCCAATTCATTTGCTCCAAGTGTAAAGGCATACATCCAGTATTGCAAAGACAACAACTATACAGCTCGGTACATTGGGTCATTAGTGGCCGATTTTCATCGAAATCTACTCAAAGGAGGAATTTATATTTATCCGGCTACAGCTAAAGACCCGAATGGCAAACTTCGCTTAATGTATGAATGTAATGCCTTGGCTTTTATTGCTGAACAGGCAGGGGGAAAAGCTACTGATGGGAATGGAAGGATTCTGGAAATTAAACCAAAAGACCTCCATCAAAGGACTCCGTTTTATGTGGGCTCATCAAAGATGGTAGAAAAAGCAGTTCAAAAGAACTAATACTGCTACTCCCTAAATGAGCACTTAGTAGATATTATTTATTTTGTGCCTTCTACATTCTCAAAAACTTCAGGCGCTTCTTTTAAAAGGATGGCATACCATTTTATTAGTTTCTTGATGTCAGATACATACACACGATTCTCATCAAATTCCGGGAGTACAGACTTCAGAAATTCCTTGAGTTTGCCATTATCAGATTCAGTAGTCACAGTCAGATCGTTCCCCCATTTGCTCTTTATTTGGACTAGGACATCTTGAAGAGAAACGGTTCCTTCTTTGGTGGTAGTATAAATTGAAATCTCGCTTAAGACAGATATTCGCTGGTCTGCACCAACCACTAATTTCGTTTTCAAATT
>JANPBK010000164.1:0-3308 GCA_031430395.1 Cyclobacteriaceae bacterium | reverse complement strand
CTGCGCGCGGAGGCTCATCATATCGGTTACCCGAATAACTTCACCATTTATGATACTGATGACTCCAAATCATTGTTACGCTCCATTATCAAGGAAATAGGTCTGGATGATGCCCAATACAAAGTCAATACAGTTTACAATCGAATTTCATCCGCTTAAAACAAATTGATTTCCTGGCAAGATTATCTGGCGAATCCGGTGGTGATGGCCGATGATGCCGCTAATATGAGACCTGAAATCGGCAACATTTATAAAGCTTACTCCTTGCGATGTTTTAAGTCAGGAGCCATGGATTTTGACGACTTACTTTTTAATACGGATAAGCTCTTCAAAGAGCACCTGGAAGTGCTTAACAAGTACCAACATCGTATTCATTATATTTTGGTTGATGAGTTTCAGGATACGAACCTTTGTCAATATTTTATCATAAGAAAATTAGCAGCTGTAAGTCAAAATATCTGTGTCGTAGGTGATGATGCCCAAAGCATTTATGGATTTCGTGGTGCCGACATAAGCAATATTCTAAATTTTGAGAAGGATTATCCCGATTTACGTATTATCAAACTAGAACAGAACTATCGCTCCACGAAGACCATTGTAGAGGCGGCTAATTCTGTGATTGCAAAAAATAAAGCACAGCTGCCAAAAAATGTATGGACCGCCAATGATGAAGGGACATTGGTTGAGTTAATTAAATCTGTTTCTGATAATGAAGAAGGGAAACTGGTGGCCTCTTCCATCTTCGAAGAAAAGATGCAACACCAGTGGAAGTTCAGCGACTTCGTTGTCTTATATCGCACGAACAGCCAATCCCGGGCCATTGAAGAAGCACTCAGGCGCATGAACATCAAATACAAGGTGGTTGGCGGCCTCTCTTTTTATCAGCGAAAGGAAATAAAAGACCTACTCGCCTACTTGCGATACTCATTAAATCAACAAGATGAAGCTTCCTTTCGAAGGATTATCAACTTGCCGAAACGAGGTATAGGCGATACCACCATTGACAAAATTATTGTAGCGGCCAACGACCATACCATTTCCATTTGGGAGGTAGTACAAAATGCCAGTTCTTTTTTGGGTGGAAGAGCTTCTGGGGCTATTGATGATTTCGTTACCAAGATCAAACGATTTGGCGTTGAGATTCAGAATAAAGACGCCTATGAGGCGGCCGCTGAAATCGCGAAATCATCGGGCTTATTAAAAGAGTTATATGAAGACAAAACCGTTGAAGGACTAAGTCGCTATGAGAATGTTCAGGAATTACTGAATGCCGTCAAGGAATATGTAGAAGATCCCGAAAAGGAAGATAAAAGTTTAGGTGCCTTTCTTCAAGAAGTGTCCTTGTCCACGAGTCAGGACGACAACAAGGACAATGATCCTGACAAAGTAACTCTAATGACCATTCACATGGCGAAAGGGCTAGAGTTTAAAAATGTATATATCGTAGGCATGGAAGAAGACCTCTTCCCGTCACAAATGATGTTGAGTAGCCGTGCTGAGTTAGAAGAAGAACGCAGATTATTTTATGTGGCCATTACCCGTGCCCAGCGAAAGCTGTTTCTTTCGTATGCGATTACTCGTTATCGTTTTGGCCGCTTAAAAAATTGTGAGCCCAGTCGATTCTTAGATGACATCGATAAGCAATACATGAAAGTAAGCACCAAGTTTGGTGGGATGGATTCCGTAAAACCGAATCCAGCATACGCTAAGAGCTTTGTGAGTGGCATGAAGAAGACCGTCAGTTCACAGCCTGTTCAGCGGGCAGTAGCTTATAAAACTTCTGCAGATTTTACCCCCAGTGATACAAAAAGTCTTACCGAAGGAATGAAAGTAGAACATCCGAAATTTGGTTTTGGGACAGTCACCAAGCTCGAGGAAGTCGGTGCTGAACGTAAGGCTAAAATCAATTTTACTGATTTTGGAGAGAAGACCTTATTACTTAGCTTTGCTAAACTTAAAATACACGAGAACTAGCCTTCCATGATAGGAGAATACAACACGAATCGCGAAGCCATTATCTTAAAAGAATATGGCCGCAATGTGCAAAAGTTGGTCAATTACATTCGCACCATTCCTGAAAAGGAAAAAAGAACTAAAATGGCAACCACTTTGATTGAGTTAATCAAACAACTCGCTCCGGTGGTGAAAGAGCCACATGAAAACCCACAGCGTATGTGGGATGATCTGTATATCATCGCTGACTTTAATTTAGACATTGATAATCCATTTACCACTCCTGACCGCACCATCCTCTTTAAGAAACCTCGCAAAATGGAATATCCACAAAGCGATGTGCGGTTTAAACATTATGGGAAGAACGTTGAGCGATTGGTAAAAGAAGCTATTAAGAAAGAAGATCCTAAAGAACGTGAGGAAGCCAGCATCTATCTTGGCAAGCTGATGAAAACATTCTACAGCAATTGGAATAAGGAAACGTTGGATGATTCTGTTATCGTGAAAGATTTACAAATCATGTCTCAAGGAAAACTTACCTTGAATATCGATAGAGTGCGCGAGGATAACTTGTTTGAAAAACTATATCGTGAGCAACGTAAACCACCGCGTCCGGGAGGCGACAATCGTGAGCGCGATAATCGCAATCAGCGGAACAATCCACGATTTAATAAAAACAGAAGAGGCAACAACCCACACCGCAGGAGAGATCCATGAGTTCTTTTAAAATTAAAGGTGGGCAAAAATTAAAAGGCGAAATAATTCCACAAGGCGCCAAGAACGAAGCCCTTCAAGTAATTTGCGTTCCCCTATTGACGGAAGAACCGGTTACCATCCATAACATCCCAGACATTTTGGATGTAAATAAGCTTATTGAATTAGTTGGAGACCTCGGATGTAAAGTAGAAAATTTAGGCAAGGGATCCTTTCGGTTCACCGCCTCTTCTATTCAAACCGGATTTTTAAAAACCGATGCATACCGAAAGAAGGCTGCTACACTTCGTGGCTCCGTGATGTTACTAGGCCCAATTCTCGCCCGCTTTGGGGAAGCAAATATTCCCAAGCCGGGTGGCGATAAAATTGGAAGAAGAAGATTAGACACTCATTTTATTGGCTTTCAAAACCTAGGCGCCAAGTTCAATTACAACGCTGAAGAGAATCTATATAATATTGATGCTTCTCATTTGAAAGGTTGTTATATGTTGCTCGATGAAGCATCTGTAACGGGTACAGCTAATATTATCATGGCCGCTGTACTTGCCAAAGGGATGACTACCATCTATAACGCAGCTTGTGAACCATACTTACAACAACTTTGTGAGATGCTCAATCGCATGGGTGCAAAAATTAGTGGG
>JANPBK010000163.1:0-41780 GCA_031430395.1 Cyclobacteriaceae bacterium | reverse complement strand
GGTAGAGGGCGTGGGTGATCATGGCTGTGAATATATGACAGGAGGTACTGTAGTAATCTTAGGGGATACCGGAAGAAACTTTGCTGCCGGAATGAGCGGTGGTGTTGCCTACGTGTGGGATGTGAATAAAACCTTCGTAAAAAACTGCAACATGGAAATGGTGTTGTTAGATACATTGGAAAACGAAGACGAGTTGCTGCTAAAGAAAATGATCTTATCGCATCATGAATTTACCCAAAGTAAGATAGCGGCACACATCTTAAGTTACTGGCAAACCGCTTTCAAACATTTTGTAAAAGTGATGCCTACAGATTACAAAGCCGTTTTAGAAAAGAGAAAGATTAATCAATTAGTGAGTTCTACAACTAGCCAATCACATTGACCATTCACCAATTGATCATAAAACTACTCCTCGGTTTGTGTCCTCACAAACCGAAAATATTGATTAGAGTTCATAGCTCAAATGGATTGGTCTTTGAGGACACAGACCAAGGCGAGGAAAAGAGAAGGATTAATCAATTAGCGAATTCTACAATTACCCAATCACATTGAACATTCACCAATTGATCATTGAACAGTAAAGCAAATGGGAAAGCCAACCGGATTTTTAGAGTTTGATAGAGAGTTACCAAAAAAGCGCGATCCAAAAGAACGTATCAACGACTATAATGAAGTAGACGCTGCGATTGATACGAAGATCGGTGTGAAGCAAGCTTCGCGCTGCATGGATTGTGGCACTCCGTTTTGTCATTCGGGTTGTCCACTTGGAAATATCATTCCTGAATTCAATGATGCGGTGTATCAGGGCAACTGGAAGCTCGCCTATGAAACACTTATTTCAACCAACAACTTTCCTGAATTCACGGGGAGAATTTGTCCGGCACCCTGTGAGGCCTCTTGCGTATTGGGGATCAACAAACCCCCGGTTACGATCGAGTACATCGAAAAGATGATTATTGAAAAGGCGTTTGAAGAAGGTTATGCCAAGCCCCGAATGCCTGTCACAAGAACAACAAAGAAAGTTGCCATCATCGGATCCGGTCCTGCCGGATTAGCGGCTGCCGCTCAGCTCAATTATGCCGGACATGAAGTAACTGTTTTTGAGCGCGCTGATGAAGTTGGTGGACTACTCCGCTACGGCATTCCTGATTTTAAATTGGATAAACAGGTGCTTGATCGCAGAATCAACCTGATGAAAGAAGAGGGCGTCAAATTTATTGTGAATGCAACGGTAGGAGAAAGTATTTCCATTCAGCAATTGCAGGAGGACTTTGACGCAGTGCTTCTGTGTATTGGCTCTACCATACCAAGAGATTTGCCTATCCCCGGAAGAAACCTAAAAGGCGTGTACCCTGCCATGGAATTTCTAACTCAACAGAATAGAAGAGTCAGTGGCAAAAAAATAGATGAAGAAGAGATTTGGGCAACACATAAAAACGTAATCGTTATTGGTGGGGGAGATACAGGATCCGATTGTGTAGGCACCAGTAATCGCCATCATGCAAAGTCAGTGACGCAAATTGAAATCTTAGCCAAGCCACCAAAAGAGAGAACGGCATCCATGCCCTGGCCCAGCTGGCCGATGATACTACGCACCTCCTCTTCTCACGAAGAAGGTTGTGAACGCAAATGGTCCATAGTAACAAAAGAGTTTGTGGGGGACGTAAATGGAAACCTAACCGGTTTAAAAATTGCCGAAGTAGACGTAAAACAGGAAGCAGGCAAAGCCCCAACGCTTATTGAAATTCCTGGGACAGAAAAAGTAATTCCATGTGAATTAGCTTTGTTGGCAATGGGGTTCCTTCACCCGCAACACAATGGCCTCCTTGATCAACTAGGAATCGACTACGATGACCGTGGAAACATCAAGTGTCAACGTTATCAAACTTCTGTAGAAAACATATTCGCTTCGGGCGATTCAAGAAGAGGCCAGTCATTGGTTGTCTGGGCCATTAGCGAAGGACGCGAAGCGGCTCGTGCCGTGGATGAATTTCTAATGGGAAAATCCGTTTTAGAGGCGAAAGAGAAAGGGATATTAAATCTCGTTTAATAAAAATGCGCAAAGTTGCCGTTGTCCTTTTTGATGATATTGAAGTCTTAGACTTTGCGGGACCTTTTGAGGTGTTTTCTGTTTGCGGACTACGAAACTCAACAGCACCTCCTTTCCAAGTTTTTACAGTAGCAGAGCATACAACAATCTCCGCTCGGAGTAAATTGATCATTACTCCAACTTATTCATTTCAAAATTGTCCGCAAGCAGATATTGTAATTGTGCCAGGAGGTGGAGGATATCATATCGATGGAACGCCATTTGGAAGTAGAAAGGAAATGAATAATCCGGTGATGTTGAATTGGATTAAAGAACAAAATCAACAAGCGGAGTTAATCCTTTCTGTTTGCACCGGTTCATTTATTCTTGCGAAAGCAGGTTTGTTAGAAAATTTATCTGCCACCACTCACTTCATGGCAGTAAAACAAATGCAGGAACTGGCGCCTACCACAAAACTTCATCCGGAAGAACGATGGGTTGATAATGGACGCATCATTTTGTCTGCCGGAATTTCTGCCGGCCTTGACATGTCCTTTTATGTTATCTCTAAGCTTCTTGGAAAAGAGGTAGCGGATGAAACCGCGAAGTACATGCAATATGATTATTGGAAGTAGCTTGCCACAATATGTTGTAGCTAATTTGTTGTGCTTTAGCGATGACTAGAAGTCATACTTTTTTATTGAACTTGAATAATTATAAAAGTATCTTTGACATTGATTCCAAAAATTAAGTTAAGCACATGCTTCAAAAAAATATAATTGCTCTTTCTTTTCTTCTAACTACCTTTTTGATTGAAGGGCACAGTCAAAAGAAAATATCCTTTGGGAAGGTCTCCATGGAAGAGCTTCTAATGAAAAGATATGAACCAGACACTACTGCAGGAGCTGTAGTTATTTCTGATATTGGTAAGCTGAGTGGTATAGACGCAAAATTTACACGTCATATTCGAATAAAAATACTTAATAAGTCAGGTCTTGATTGGGGAAATTGGACCTTCAGAACTCCCACTAAGGGTTTTTTCAATGTTTTGGTTTTCAATCTTTCAAATGGCGAAATAACTAAGGATAAAGCTGATAACAATTCTATTTACAAAGAAGAGATCATTAAAAATTTTAAGGTCTATAAAGTATTTGCTCCGAACGTTAAGGTTGGTAGCGTGATCGATATCTCATTCTCATTCTTCGGAACTCCTTTTGAGTGGCGTTTTCAGGAACGGATTCCAATAATTTATTCCGAATTGACGCTTGAAGAGAATGAAGTTATAAGCTACTCTAAATATTTTCTTGGCCTACAACCTATCGAAACGATTTCCCCGACAAGTTGGAGAGCTCAAAATATGCCTGCTTTTAAAATTGAGCCGTATACTAATAATTACAGTAATTACATTTCTAAGTTCATATTTCAGATAACCTCATTTAGCATTCCGGGAACCAGCGTTTATGTTGCCTTTAGTACTTCCTGGAAGAATATTAATAATAATTTATTAGATGATCCAAATTTTGGAGGCGTTCTTAATGAGTCCAACTTTTTAAATGAATTCGCTAAAAAATTAAAAGCCGATAGTTTGAGTACTAAGGAAAAAGTAAACTCCGCAGTCCATTTTATCCAAAGTAAACTTAAATGGAATAAAGTTAAATCAGTTATTGCTACGGATGGACTTCGGTCGAATTTTCTTACGAGTCACAGTGGCAATAGTGCAGAAATTAATCTTGCGTTGATTACTTTATTAAATAAAGCCGGTATTACCACTTATCCAGTTGTACTCAGTACGAGAGATAACGGATTATTGCCGGAGAATTTTCCTTCCCTAGACAAATTAAACTATGTAGTGGGCAGGGTACAATATGAAGGAGTAGAACTGCTGATTGATGCTACTTCAGATTTTATTTCGGTGGGCAATCTCCCTTCCTATTGTCTTAATGGTTCAGGGCTACTCGTTAAACGAGAAACTGAACAATGGGTAACGCTCAATAGAAATGAATTTATAGATACTAAAAAGGAGTTCATCTCATTAAAGATAGATAGTGATGGTAAGGCAAAGGCGAAGGTTACCCAGGAATTCATTGGATATGGTTATATCAATTGGTCAGAAGAACAATTGCTAGACAACAATGACAAGGATTTAAGAAAGCAAAAAATTCAACTTAGTTTTCCGGGTATTGAAATTCTCACGTACGAATTAAACAAATCAGATCCTTCGAGCAGTATGAGCAAAGAGGCTTTAACGGTTGATTTTTCAAATCAAGTAGTTGATGCGGGCGATGAGGTGATTTTTAGCCCCTTTAGCATGTATGAGTATACTTCTAATCCGTTTAGATCAGAAGAAAGAAACTACCCTATCGATTTGTTGTGTAACAAGGAAATAAACACAACGATGATCATACAGTTACCGAACGAACTAAAGGTGAAACAGCTTCCTGAATCTATTAAAGTACATACTCCAGATGGGAACGCCTCCTTTACCTATTTAGCAAACAACTCAAATAATGTTATTCAATTTAAATTGACATTGAAAATAAACAAACATGTCTTTTCTGAAATTGAATATCTAGAGTTGAGAAATTTTTTTAGTCAGGTTATCAAAGCAGTGAATACTCCATTACAATTTACAAAGTCCTAATATGCTAAAACTAGTAATACTTTTAATCGCGTTACCCCTCTGTTGTTATGGTCAAGAACATGCCCGGATTCTTGATCATTCGATACAATACACCATTTATGATAACGAAAAAGCAGAAATCGATGAATACTATAAAGTTATAATTAACTCCGAGAAGGGAGAATTCTATGGCATCTTCCAAGATTATACAGATCGTTTCAGAAAAATTACAGAAGTAACAGTAGATGTGTATGATCAAAACGGTAAAAGAGTCAAACGATTAAAGAGAAATGATGGGCAAGAATTTGGATTTAACCCTTCCTATGAAATCAATGATAGTAAAGTATTAGTAATTAGACCAGAGTACAAACAATATCCATATACCGTTGAAATCACATCAAAAGTTAAGCTTAATGGATTCATCTCATTCTCAACGTGGGTTCCGAGGCCCTATTTTAACATTGCTGTAAATCATTCCAAACTTATCGTTAGTCGTCCAACCGATTTCAAAATTAAATTTAAGGAGGACAACATTACGGGTACTACACAAGTAGTAGATAAAAACACGATTACTCAATATGAGATATCCAATTTACCTCATACTAATAAGAGATTACGTTATGAAGATTTCTATGAAGAACAACCTAAAGTATATGTTAGTCCTGAAAAATTCAGACTTGACAATTCCATAGGAAGTAGTGCTTCTTGGAAGGATTTTGGCAATTGGTTTCTTTCATTAAACCATGACCCTTATGAACTTACACAAAAGACCAAAGATTTTATTGACAGTATTAAGTTGCTCGACAAAAGAGTAATTATCGAAAGAACGTATGAATACATGCAAAATAGAACAAGGTATATTTCCATTCAACTTGGTATAGGTGGGTTTAAGTCATTGCCTACTGAAGAAGTCGAAAAATTCGGTTATGGTGATTGTAAAGCACTGACTACATACATGAAGAATATGTTAGAATATGCAAATGTGAAATCTAATTATATTCTAGCTAAAGCCGGAAAGGATGTGCCAGATGTACTCAAGGATTTCCCATCCAATCAGTTTAATCATGTCTTCTTAGGAATTCCAACTTCAAAAGACACTATATTTTTAGAATGTACAAGTCAAATATTGCCGCCTAACTATATTGGAAGTTTTACCGATGATCGAAATGTGCTGTGGATAGAGGATAATAACAGTTCAATAGTTCGGTCTCGTATTTACAATCAACTCGCTAATATTCAAAATAACAATTCCAAAATAGCTTTGGAAGACAATGGTAACGCAAGCATCGATTTAGAGACAATTAATGAGGGCGCGCTTTATGATGAAATCATGCTCTATAAATTATCACCTACCGATTATGTAAAAGATCATAATCAGAATAAATTCAATTACAAAGATTTTACAATCAAAAAATTTAGTTTTGATCAACCCGTTAAAAATTTACCCGCTTTTAAAATTAAATACCATTTGCAAATAAATAATTTAGCAAACCTGGTAGGCACAAAATTGATTTTACCAATGGTGCCAACTACGCCTTTTCAAAAATATATTGACAAGGATGATTTGATGAGGTTTTACTCTATCAAAAGAGGACTTACGATAGTGGATGAAATTTCCATACAATTACCTCAAAATTATTGGATCTATAACTTGCCTGAACTAAGTGAAATTAATTCGGACTTTGGAAGCTATAAACTCAGTTATAATTTTGACGGTAGCCAATTAAAAATAAACAGGAAACTTATTCTCTTAAAAGGCGATTACACTAAAGATTCTTACGAACAATTTAAAGTGTTTTATCAAAAGATTGAAAAGATAGAAGGGCGAAAATTAATTTTAAATTCAAAAACCTAATTCTAAATAGTGATTTTGAAATGTTGTTCAGTTATTCAGTAGGAATTATTAATGGGTTGATGTTCATTCTTAAACCTCTCCTTCAATCTTTCCCAGAAATCGATCTTTTACGAATTCAATTTTCGTTTTCCCATGGGGGGATGGCTTCCCTTCCACATCCAAGTTAACAAAGGTGATTTTATCAATTTGAAGAATCGTCTTGCGGGTCATTTTATTTCGCACCTCACATTGCAACGTAATAGAAGTCCTTCCAAAATTCGTTGCTACTATTCCCAATTCAATAATATCTCCTTGCTTCGCTGAACTCACAAAATTAATCTCTGACATATACTTCGTGACAATGCGTTTATTGTCGAGTTGTATCATGGCGTAAATCACTGCCTCCTCATCTATCCAACTGAGTAACTTACCTCCAAACAATGTTCCGTTGGGATTAAGGTCTTCCGGCTTTATCCATCTTCTTGTATGAAAGTTCATTTGCGGAGCGGTCATTCTACTCCATCAATTAAAATTCCTCCTACTCCCTGCTTAGCAACTAATTCATTAAAAACTTTCAAATCCGTTGAAAAGATGTCATCGATTTGCTTCAGATAACCATCACTTTCCTTTTTCAAATCGTTATACAAGTCGTAGCAGCCCTGTGTGGGGCGTGCATCTTGATTATTTGCGACATCTACCAGCCAGGCAATTTGATCGTCAAACTTTGGCGGGTAGTTAATCGGGTCTTGCCCCGCTTTGTGTTTTGTTTGAATGAGGATTTCCTCTAGTGCGCTTAGTTTTTTGTTCATCAGATCTGCTACGTTTTTAAGCTGCGCCCCTTTGCCAGCTTTTTCTGCGCGGGCCACAAGGTCATTACTTTGCGCTCGTACGTTTCTCAATTTGCGTATAGCAAGGTGTACTCGATCTAATTCAGCAACCGCTTTTACGGTTAATTCATACGATGCATTCAAATCCTCATCAGTGCATTTCCAACGCGGATCTTTTTCTATTCTAAATGTTTGAGTCTGCGATTTATCGCCAACGGTGAGGCGAACAGAATAATTTCCGGTTGATGCTTTGGGGCCACTTAAACTTGCCATTGAAAAATAAGAGCCGGGTGTAATGGTCGGTGGTACGCAATAATAATCCCATATAAATCGATTAAGACCTTTGGCTGCTTCTAATTTTACTTCTTTCTTTTTTTCATCATGCTTCGTGCTAAATACTCTTTTGATCTCGCCTTTATTATCCAAAATTTCTAATCGCACAACAGTCGCAGTATCTGGTTTGTCTTTTAAATTGAAATAGATAATGGTTCCATCCGGTGTCGGGGTTGGAGCTCCATTGCCATAATAGCCACCTAATTGTGTACGATAGCTTACTTGAGGTGTAAATAAAGTTGCTTTCTCATTTTCCAACTCTGATTTCCATTGATGCAGTGGCGATAGATCATCCAATATCCAAAATGAACGTCCCTGGGTAGACATCACCAAATCCTTATTCTTTATCAAAAGGTCCGTAATCGGTGTGATCGGCAAATTGAGTTGAAACTTATCCCAGCTCTTTCCATCATTCACGGAAACAAACAATCCAAACTCTGTTCCTGCATATAAAAGCCCTTCGCGATTCGGGTCTTCACGCACTACCCTTGTTGTAAAGTCGGAAGGAATGCCTGTCGTAATTGACATCCAGGTTTTTCCATAGTCTTCCGTCTTAAAAACATACGGTTTGAAATCGTTGAGGCGATACTTATGAGCAGTTACATAAATTTTTCCTTTTTTGTGTTTAGAGAAATCAATCGAATTAATTGTGGCCAACTCAGGCAACCCCGGAGGGGTAACTTTTGTCCAATTTTTTCCAGCGTCTTTAGTAACATGAAGTAAGCCATCGTCCGAACCGGCCATCATCACATCTTTTTCAAGTGGCGATTCTTCAAAAGCGAAAATCGTGGTGTAGTTTTCAACGCCTGTATAATCATGTTGCACCGGACCACCAGGGATTTCCTGATACTCCTTTTTATTGGTAGTCAAATCCGGGCTTATTATTTCCCAATTAATTCCACCATCATTAGATCGATGGACAAATTGGGAACAATGATAGATTACATTCGCATTATGCGGAGAAATCTTAATAGGCGCATTCCATTGATAGCGATACTTCACTTTGTAAAGAGGCAGCCCATCATGCATTTGAGGATAATGTGTAACATACTGCATGTGCTCTGCTGCGCGATCATAGCGTGTGATAATGCCTGTGTATTCACCCGCATAAACGATATTGGAATTTTGTGGATTTACCGCCACGTGACCCGCCTCACCTCCTCCTATTTGAATCCAATCTTGTTGGTACGATGATCCTCCGCGCACTGCGCTGGAGACGGAGATAGAACTATTGTCTTGCTGGCAACCATACAAACGATATGGGAAAGCGTTATCCACCGCCACGCGATACAATTCTGCCGTAGGCTGATTAAACAATGTTGACCAAGATGCTCCACCATTATATGAAACATGTGCGCCTCCATCATTGCTGTGAATCATGATGTTCGTGTCATTGGGATTAATCCATAAGTCATGATTATCTCCATGCAATACGCGTATTCTAGTAAAATCCTTACCTGCATTGGTAGATTTCCAAAAGCTAACATTATTGATATACACCGTCTCCGCATCTTTAGGATCGGCAAATATGTGGGTGTAATACCAATGCCGCGTGCGCAGTTCGCGATCACCATTAATGCGCTCAAATTTCTTTCCTCCATCATTGGAACGATACAATCCCCCCTTTTCATTATCGATAGATTCTAGTAACACCCATATACGTTCTGAGTTAGCAGGTGAAATGGCTATACTTATTTTTCCCAATACTCCTGTTGGAAGACCTGCCTCTACTTTCTTCCAGGTGTCTCCACCATCTTTTGATTGCCACACCCCACCATCTTCATTTCCATCAATAATGGTCCATGGCTTCCGTTGCACTTGCCAAAAGGCCGCGTAGATAATTCTGGGATTATTTGGATCCATCGCCACATCCATCGCCCCTGTTTTCTCATTCACAAACAATACGTTCTTCCAACTCTTGCCTCCATCCAAGGTTCGGTATACTCCACGTTCTGCATTGGGTCCAAAAGGATTTCCTAACACAGCTGCAAAAACAACATCTGAATTTTTTGGATGTATCTCAATTTTGCCAATCTGCCCACCTTTCTCCAGACCATTGCTTTCCCATGTTTTTCCACCATCGGTAGATTTATACATTCCTTTCCCAATCGATACATTCCCTCGTGGGTCTGCAGAGCCTGTTCCTACATACATCACATTTGGATCGGAAAGAGAAACCCGAATGGACCCGATAGAACCTACTGGTAAGAAGCCATCTGTAATATTATTCCAGGATGTTCCTCCATCATCAGTGCGCCAAACGCCACCGCCTGTAGTACCCATCAAAAATGTATTTGGTTTAGAAGGAATTCCCGCAACGGCTGAAGATCTTCCTCCCCGAGCAGGGCCGACACTACGGAATTTTAAGCCTTCAAAGCGAGAAGCAAATTCAACTATTGGCACAATGGGCTCTGCTATAGCTTTTTTCTTTTGGGCCAAACAGCCTATAGATGAAACCACAATTAATAAACAGGCGAAAAGCTTTTCCATATTTAATGTTTTAATTTTTAAAGGTCTGATTAACATTCTTTTGACTTAAATATTTTTGGATGACTATTTTAACTCACTTTTAACTTCGCTGAAAATATAATGGTAATTGAAGAACTTACCAATGCAAGAAAGTATTTCGCTAACTTTGCAGAAATAGAAGAGAGTTGTATAAGTTGATTGTTTTGATCTTTCGACTAACCTCTAATTAGAATTATTGTCCTAGTCTTTCACCACAACTTAATATGTCCATCCAAAGTAGATTTACCCCACAAGACCTTGAGCGCATCAAGGCAGCAGTACATAAAGCGGAGGATAAAATCTCAGGCGAAATTGTGCCCGTATTTGTAGAAAGAAGCGGACAATATTCAATTGCAACATATCGCGGCTTTTTAACACTGGCCGGCCTGGGTTTTTTAACGATTATTGTTTTCGATCGATATATTCCTTCACTGGCTATTTATGATCCCTTGCTTATCTTCTTAATGGTAACATTGGTGGGCTTAATCGGAGCACTGGCAACTTCCTATATCGATCCTATTAAACGACTCATGGTCAGTCAACAGTTGATGGATCAAGCCACTCGAAAACGTGCAGAAAATGCTTTTTTAGAGGAAGAGGTTTTCAATACACGTCACCGCACAGGTATTATGATTTTCATTTCTTTCTTTGAGCATGAGGTAATCGTGATGGCTGATAGAGGCATCAGTAAAGTAGTAGATCAGAAGGAATGGGATACAATGGTGAGGGGGATTACCGGCAACATCAGGATGGGCAAAGTAGCAGATGGTATTGAGGCTGCGATTTTGCGCAGTGGTGAGATTCTTTTGGAAAAGGGGTTTTTGAAAACGGCAGATGATGTCAATGAACTGAGAGATGATTTGAGAATGGAATGATGAATAGTAAAAGTACAATGATTCGATTTTCACTGAAGCTTCAACAAATGCATCTCTATTTAAAAATATTAACACTGCCATTGATTCTATTTGTCTGCGGATCTGTTTTCGCGCAAAGAGCAGTGCCACCTCATGGTGGAGTCTGGGTACACGATGAAGCAAATGTTTTATCTCCAGGTACCATAGCTCAATTAGAGCAACTATTAAAAGCAGAGCGGGACTCTACCTCCAATCAAATCGCCATACTCATAGTTCCTTCATTAGAAGGAGAAGATATGGATGGTTTTGGAATTCGGGTGGGTGATGCATGGAAAGCAGGTGATGAAAAAAAGGATAACGGTGTAATTTTCATTGTATCCATTCAGGATCGAAAAATGCGCATCGAGGTGGGGCAAGGATTGGAAGGAGTTCTAACAGATGCTTTATCAAGTCGTATTAACCGCAACGAAGTCGCTCCCAACTTCAGAGTAGGAAATTATGATGCGGGTATTATGGCTGGAACTGTCGCCATCATTCAAGCGATCAAAGGAACCTATGTCAATGAGAACCCTCCCAAGCGGGGTAAACGCGGTGGCCGTTCACCATGGACCTCTCTTATCGTCATCATCATCATCATCATTGCCATGTCCAGAAGAAAGGGTGGTGGAGGTGGAATGGGAGGATATTGGGCGGCAGGAGCGGCAGGTGCACTTTTGGGAGGAGGCGGACGCTCTGGTGGTTCTTGGGGTTCTGGCTCTGACTTCGGTGGGGGTGGGGGCTTTGGAGGGGGTGGTTCGAGTGATTCATGGTAAATACTATTGTCAAGGCCCATCATTAAATAAGCAGAAGGTAAGTCGATGATATCAAATAATACTGAGCTTCATAATTCAACTTTTCAAAATCGAATTCTTCTCAACTTTTTGCCAATCACAATCAAGTCGATATTCTTTTACCTTCTATTTTTTTGTTCACACTTCAGCTTCGCCCAAACAATAATTCCTGAATTATGGGGGCAACGAATACATGATGAGGCTCACGTACTAAGGCAAGAAACCATCGATTTGTTAGAGAACGATTTAAAAAAGTATGAGGACTCTACAAGCAATCAAATAGCCATACTTCTCATTCCATCTTTGCAAGAAGAAACCCTTGAAGATTATTCAATGAAGGTGGCCGAGAAGTGGAAGCTAGGTACGAAAGCAAAAGATAACGGGGTGCTTCTGCTCATTGCAATAGAGGATCATAAAATGAGAATTGAAGTTGGGTTAGGTCTGGAGGGGGTGTTGACGGATGCTCTTTGTAATCGCATCATTAGAAATGAAATGGCTCCTGATTTTAGAAGGAATGACTACGATGGTGGCGTTATCGCGGCAGTTCATTCGATCATTCAGGCTATCGGTGGAGAATATTCTTCAAAGGATAAAAATAGCAACGATTTGGACGACATGAGCATTGGAGGAAAAATTGGACTCGGTACTGGACTTTTTGTTTTCCTTGGACTTTTTGCTGGTATTGGGCTTTTTTCAAAAGGGTATATGACCTGGGTTTTGTATGCTTTTATGATGCCCTTTTATGCCGCGTTCATGGGCTTGATGTTTAGCTGGTGGTTTTTCTTTGGTTATGTAATCCTCTATCCCGTGATTCGTTTTTGGGTAATAAAGAGTGGGCGAAAACTAATGGAGTGGCAATCGGGCGGAGGTGGGTCGGGAAGTGGCTGGTCTTCATCCGGCAGTAGCGGCAGCAGTTTTTCAGGTGGTGGTGGAAGTTTTGGTGGTGGTGGAAGCAGCGGTGGATGGTGAACCAACATATATTCCTATTGTAAAAAATAATTACTCATGACAAACATGCTGAGTACCGGTTTTTACGGCTTTCTATTACAATTCACCTTCGTTTTTTTCTTACAGGTTCACCCTTCACTCGCACAGACTTCGGTCCCCGAGTTATGGGGACAACGAGTGCACGATGAAGCCCATGTGCTAACCCAAGAAACAATCGATCAACTAGAAAAAAAGCTTATCATTTTTGAAGATTCAACCTCTAACCAGATCGCGATTCTTATCATTCAATCACTAGATGGTCAGGTTTTGGAAGAATACACTTTGAGAGTTGCAGAAAAGTGGAAGCTTGGCACAAAATCTAAGGACAATGGGGTGCTTATCCTCGTTGCCGTGGACGATCATAAAATGCGCATTGAAGTAGGGCAAGGATTGCAAGGTGTGCTGACTGATGCATTGTGCAACCGAATCATCCGAAACGAAGTAGCTCCTGCTTTTCGAAGAAACAACTATGATGAAGGAGTGATGACGGCCATCGTTGCAATCACTAAATCGATCAAAGGCGAATATCATGTCGAAGAAGAAGCTGCAGAAGACAAAACCGGTTGGATTATTTTTGGGGTAATTTTTGGATTGTTTTGTATTGGCGCGCTCGTTCATGCTTTTGCAAAAGAATGGCGAGATGTTTCCAATTATCAAGCTACTGGTAAATCGGACACTTCGAGGGGCTCAAAGGATTCATCCAGGGTATCCTCAGGCAGTAGTTCATTCAGTAGTTCTTCTGGATCCTCGCGTAGCAGTTTCTCGGGTGGTGGTGGAAGTTTTGATGGCGGAGGAAGTAGCGGCAGTTGGTAATTGTAATTATCCATCAAATAGCTGAACAATTGAACCCCTTCGCTTATTTTTGCCAATCATTTTTAAAGATCCCCCATGAAACGCGACAAAGTCATCTTTGACCTCATTGAAAAGGAAAAACAACGCCAGGAGCACGGTATCGAACTGATTGCCTCTGAAAATTTTACTTCAGCGCAAGTGATGAAGGCTCAGGGTTCTGTGCTTACCAATAAATATGCAGAAGGTCTGCCCGGGAAACGCTATTACGGGGGATGTGAGGTGGTAGATGAAGTAGAGCAACTCGCCATTGATCGCATTAAAGAATTGTTTGGCGCAGAATGGGCTAATGTGCAGCCCCACTCTGGCGCTCAAGCCAATGCAGCAGTAATGCTTGCCTGCCTAAAACCTGGTGATAAGATTCTGGGATTTGATCTTTCACATGGCGGTCACCTTACACATGGCTCGCCTGTCAACTTCTCCGGTAAATTGTATCAGCCTTCTTTTTATGGTGTGGAACAAGAAACCGGATTGATTGATTTTGATAAAGTGATCGAAATAGCAATGCGTGAAAAGCCTAAGATGTTGATATGTGGAGCTTCCGCTTATAGCAGAGACTGGGATTACGAAAAACTCAGAAGAGCAGCGGATAGTGTGGGCGCTTTATTATTGGCCGATATCTCTCATCCTGCCGGCTTAATCGCTCGAGGACTGTTAAATGATCCGCTCAAACATTGTCATATCGTCACCACTACCACTCACAAAACATTGCGTGGCCCACGTGGAGGATTGATCATGATTGGCAAAAATTTCGATAACCCCTTTGGGCTAAAAACGCCAAAAGGAGAATTGCGGAAAATGTCATCTTTGTTAGACTCCGGTGTTTTCCCCGGCACACAAGGTGGCCCATTAGAGCATGTTATTGCAGCAAAGGCTATTTCTTTTGGTGAAGCATTGTCTGATGAATACCTGGAATATATAGTACAAGTAGCCAAGAATGCAAAAGCGATGGCTAATGCATTTGTTGCGAAAGGATATAAAATCATTTCCGGTGGCACTGATAATCACCTCATGTTGATTGACCTTCGTTCAAAAAATTTGACAGGAAAAATAGCGGAAGAGTCCTTGATCAAGGCAGACATTACCATCAATAAAAATATGGTTCCATTCGACACGCAGTCACCCATGATTACTTCGGGCATGCGCATTGGTACACCGGCCGTCACCACTCGTGGGTTGAAAGAAAAGGATGTCGTGAAAGTGGTTGACCTTATCGATGAGGCTTTAGCAAAACCAGCCGATGAAAAACATCTTAAATCAGTTAAGCGCAAAGTGAATACGATGATGAAGAAGTTCCCATTGTTTAGTTAACCGATTTGCACAACACTATAATTTCCCGAAGATTAAATCCTGGTTTACAAATTGAATCTGCGGTTTTTTATTAACCTATGAGTGAAGAAAAAGAAATGGCGTTCCTCGATCATTTAGAGGAATTGCGATGGCATGTAGTTCGTTCCGTGAGCGTGATTTTTATCATGATGATTGGTGCGTTCGCTTTTATACGAGAAATTTTTGATTATATCATTTTTGCGCCCGCTAAAATTGATTTCCCTGCATTCAAATACATGTGTAAACTAGGTGCGCTAACTGGGCTCGATGAACTCTGTGTGACCAGTTTACCTTTCAAAATCCAAAGTCGCAATATGACTGGGCAGTTTATGATGTCACTTACTGCAGCCTTTGTGATAGGGTTAATCGTAGCTTTCCCCTATGTAGCATGGGAGCTTTGGCGATTTGTAAAACCGGGGCTTCAATCTAAAGAAGTAAAATATTCGAAGGGTGCTGTTTTTGCCGTTTCATTTTTATTTTTAATCGGTATCCTTTTCGGCTATTACATTCTTAGCCCGATGACCATTTGGTTTTTAGCTACCTATTCCATCAGCGATCTCATATCAAATGAGTTTGATATTACTTCCTATGTATCTACGATATCTAGCTTAGTCTTAGGTTGTGGGCTGCTTTTTCAGTTTCCGATGGTTATCTATTTCCTTTCCAAAGTTGGTATTGTTACGCCTCAGCTGATGAGAAAATACCGTAAACATTCAATTGTGATAATCCTAATATTAGGAGCAGTCATAACCCCTTCCGGAGATCCTTTTAGCTTAACGGTGATCTCCTTACCTTTATACGTGCTATTTGAAATCAGTATTTATATCTCAAGCATAGTGGTGAAAAGAAAAGAAAAAGAGAAAGCGGCAGAACTTCGGGCCGATCAACAAAATTTATGATGACAAAAATTGCTATAGGAGCAGATCATGCCGGATTTGAGTACAAAGAGGAACTTAAAAAATGGCTGGAATTAGGGGACTATGTGATTAAGGATTTTGGCACGTATTCGCTAGAATCAGCCGATTATCCGGACTTTGCACATCCTGTGGCTGCAGCCGTTGAAAATAAAGAATTCGACCTAGGCTTGCTCCTTTGTGGAAGCGCAAATGGGGTTGCCATGACGGCCAATAAACATCAGGGAATTCGAGCGGCAATCTGTTGGAAAGAAGAGCTTGCAGAGTTGGCTCGTACACATAACGATGCTAACATACTTTGTATCCCAGCGCGACATGTCAGCATGGAATTAGCGAAAAAAATAGTGGATAAATTTTTACACTCCGGTTTTGAAGGGGGAAGACACGGTAGAAGGGTGGATAAAATCAGTTGTTGACTTTATAATAAAAATTTCCTTCCTTCTTGTATTGAGCTTTCAAAATTGGAATTCCTTCCAATACCGCGCTCATTAAATTTTCTTTATCAATAATTACATCAGGAGGGTCTTGTTGAAAGGATTGATTAATCAAAATTACATTTTCAAATTGATCAGGGTGCGTAAATAGTTGCTTTGATAAATTCCAATTCAAAAAATAGCCTGCCATCCGATTCTGACTGTAGCTGCTTATTTGATCTTCCAATACGAGTATCCTTTTATTTTTAATACCGAAATCTTTATCCTTTTTTTTCGTAAAAATGGAAGCATAATTAATAGCGGTAATTCTACCATTTAATGAAGCCCAACTTACCATGCTCAATGATATAATTAAAATCCATAACATGAATTCCGCTATCCGCTTTCTCCGAATAAGCAGAAACGAATTGGTTATAAAATACGCCAATGGGGGAATAAGCGTGTAAAAACTATGGGGGGTACGCTCGCGAGTCATAAAAACCTCCACTAACGCTACCATTAACCAAAGAAACATCACTTGCATCAACTGAGATTGGTATTTAGTAAAGTGTGCCTCTCGATTCAACATAATGAGAGAAAACAAGAAATAGGTGATTGGTACAATCCCTAAAACAAAAATTGATTTTAGACTTACTAGTTCGACCGACATTAATGTGAAATTGGGGGCATAGAAATTTTGAAATAAATTTACCTGATGATCCCAAAAGAAATAAAAAGAGATTAGCAAAGCATGTGGCAAGGCAAAACCAAAAATTAATAGAACCGCTTTCCTAAAAGTGATTCGGGTAAATAAAAAAAGAATAATAAGCGTGCCTATTAAGAAGATATAATAGCTAAATATGATAAGCGAAGCGATCCCTAAATAGATACCGAGGTTAAGCACAATTTCATCTCGTTGTACTTTAAATTCGATCTCTTTAAAAAGATTATTGAGCACAAATAATAGCACCGTAGAGGCAATTAATTCGGGAGACAGCGCAAGCATATCAAATGAATAGAAGGCAAGAAGGCCAAAAACTAGCGAGGGTAAATAGGTGTTTTCATTGTAGGCCTTGTTATTGATAAGCAATACCGCGAAATAGGAGGCCTGAAAAAATACTAATAGTAGAGCCAAAACATGTCGGCCTGCCAACGATCTACCGAGTAGTGCATCGACCCACTGAGAAAGCCAGGCAGCCAATGGAGCTGCATCATCTATTACCTGGATATAAAGAGACTTCCCTTCATTAAGCGCCTCCCCTAAAACAAAACTTTTCAACTCTTGAATTGAAATTTCGGCAGGATTAATAAAAAGTGGTATGCTTACTACTCCCAATATAAAGAAAACGCCTAGCAGGCGATAGGGGTCATTTAATCTGAAAAATCGAAGCACGTACTTACTTTAAGTTTGGTGCAAATAAATCAAAAATTGTCTGAATGACACCCTTTCGAAATGAGCACAATCAATTTAGAACTAAAAATCATTGGCTATGAACTTCCAACTAAAGACTTTTGTACTTTTACTTCATGAGCGGAACCGTAAGGCAACAAAAATACAGCAAGCTGATTTTAAAAGAACTTAGCGACATTTTCTTAAAGGAAAAGCAAAACATACTAAACAATGCATTTATCACAATTGCTGATGTAAAAATGAGCCCCGACTTGAGCGTAGCCAGAGTTTATATCAGTATGTCCTTGACAAAAGATAAAAACGCATTACTTGGTAAGATCAATTTTAAGAAAAGTGAAATTCGCAAAGCACTCGGCAACAAAATCAGAAATCAAGCAAGAATTGTTCCTCAACTTAACTTCTTCATTGATGAGACGGAAGAAGGAGCTCAGCGTATCGAAGACATCATCAAGAATCTTCATATTCCCAAAGAAGAAAATTAACGAATCGTACAACGAAGACAGCTTGCAATACCAACTTGATTTTCCAACATTTTGAATCTTCCCTTTTTTATAGCAAAACGTTATTTTTTTTCAAAAAGAAAGAAGAATTTCATCAATATCATATCTCTCCTTTCAATTATTGGTGTAGCCTTCTCTACTGCAGCCCTTATTATCGTGCTTTCAGTTTTTAATGGCCTCGAAGATTTGCTTCGTTCTCTCAACACTTCATTTGATCCTGAAATTAAAATCGAAATTGCAAAAGGAAAATCTTTTGAGGTAGATGAAAGTCTAATCGCTAAACTAAAGGCCGTTGAGGGTGTAAGTATTGTTACGGAGGTTATAGAAGACTACGCATATATCCGCTACCGGGATGCAGATATGGTAGTGACCATTAAGGGTGTAAGTGATAATTTTCTTGATCAGCAAAGATTAGATGGCCATATCGTAGATGGTAAATTGCGCCTTCATGAAGATGGAATTAACTATGCAATTATCGGTCGAGGCGTTCAATATGCGCTATCTATTGCCGTAGAAAACAACATTTATCCTTTACAGGTATTTTATATCAAAAATGCCAAAGCTTCTACACTGGATATTTCAAAGCTTTATGCAAGACGAGATATAGAACCGGGCTCTGTTTTTTCCATTGAAAAAAATTACGATGAAAATTACATCTTCCTTCCGCTCGACTTTGTTCGAGAATTGCTAGACTATCAAAATAAACGCACTTCGCTAGAGGTAAAAACAGTGAAGGGCGCCAACCTCCTCAACATTCAAGCAACCATTAAGTTACTATTAGGAAAAAACTTTACCGTGCTAACCAACGAAGAACAGCACAAAGACTTGTACAAACTCTTGAAAATGGAAAAGCTTTTTGTTTTCTTCTCTCTAACATTACTAATAATTGTTGCCTCTATTAATATCTTTTTCTCTTTGATGATGCTGGCGATTGATAAGAAAAAAGACATCTCCATTCTTTCTGCCGTAGGAGCCAACTCAGAGTTAATCAAAAAGATATTTTTAATTGAAGGGGCTCTCATTGCCTTCATCGGGGCGGGGCTAGGTATCGTCTTAGGCGGTACTATCTGCTGGTTACAAGACCATTTTGGCTTGGTTGGAATGGGAATGGAAAATTCATTGGTGGCTAACTATCCAGTCAAGCTTAGGATAATTGACTTTATCACTACTTCTTTCGTAATTGTAAGCGTAACCTTCCTGATTTCATTTTATCCGGCATCCCTTGCTGCTCGTTCGTTATCTACCCGGCCATTGTCTTAGTCTTATTTACTTTTTCGCTTCCCCGTATGACTTGTAGGATATAATCCCTTCGCAAGTATTGCCCAGTTCTGTATTGAAAATGTGGGAAATAGTCCAAAAACTGTAAAATAAATCGCCAAAAATTATCTATTTTGCAATTCCGCTTATTCTGAAAAGCATAAAAAATAGCCAGTGTGGTCTCTTTATGATGTTTCTTTTCAATTGATACCATTGGCGGTCAAAAAATGAACGTATCGGCAGCACAGCCTTTTCAGATCATTTACTCGCTATATCAGCACGAGTATTTGGGTTATATTTTGGAGTCCTTCATTGTTCATCTCGATGATAAAGGCAAACTCACTTATCAACACCAGAATATTTCTGGCAAAAATGCTCGTGAATTTTCCAAAGGATTAGATGCTCGCGATTTCGAATTGATTGATATGATGGACAGCATGAATCAGGATGCTGTCCTCCGGCATTTCTCAAAAAAAATCATGAAGCCCGATGAATTCTTCAGCAAAGTCTTTCATAAAGAGAAGGGAGATGAGCTATTGCAAGAGCAAATCGAAGCTTACATGGAAAAGCGAAGAGCTGCCGTGTTGGAGAAGATGAAAGGTAAGATGCTTTTCGAAATGGGTAATGATGGAGAGCCTACTTGGAGAAAGCTGGAAGTTTTAGAAAAACGTGCCTCTATTCAGTTTCATTTTCAACGCGGAGAAGAAAGTACGAACTATTATCCAACCATATCTCACGAAGGCAGAAAAGTAGAGATCCCTAATCCTGCTGCTTATTTAATATGCAAACAGCCCGCCTGGATGGTATTCAATGGTAAGCTCTACGGATTTGAAAAATTTGTGGATGGAAAGAAATTACAACCTTTTCTCAATAAGAAACACGTAGTCATTCCTAAAAATCTAGAGGAGACATACTACAATCGCTTTGTGGCTCCGCTCATCGCTTCCTTTGATGATGTGGAGGCGAATGGGTTTGAAATTGCCAAGCATGAATATGACCCACATGCATTGCTTACTATCTCTGAACTTCCGTCTGCAAATGAAAAAAATGTTCCTTCATTATTTGAAGGTGGTGACGATAAAAATGAATCGCACAATGACGAAGCTGGGAAAATTGTCTTTGATCTTTCTTTCCGATATGGTAAGTATAAATTTCGCGGAGATGCATTTGGCCCCGTGAGTGTGACCGTAGAAAAGAAAGAGAATGACTATGTTTTCCACCGCATCAAACGAAATACCGAGTCGGAAAAAAAATCCGCTCAAACATTGATCAAACTGGGCTTGCCTCTACGTGGATTCCGATGTGCTGTTGAAAAGTCGCAAGCTTTTTCATGGTTGAATGAAAACCGAGTCAATTTACTCAACCTTGGATTTGAGGTAAACCAGCCCGAAAACCGTGATAAGAAGTACTTTGTTGGCAAGGCTGTCATTGAGTTAGAAGTTAAAGAAAGCATTGACTGGTTTGATATTCATGCCAAAATTCGATTTGGTGAATATGAAATTTCATTTAAGGAATTGCGCAAGCTTATCCTCAAGAAAAAAGTAGAATTCAAACTGCCCAACGGGGAGATTGCCATTATTCCGGAAGCGTGGCTTATTAAGTACGGAGACCTATTCGCGTTGAGCGAAACCCATGGTGACCATGAGAAACCCGTTCTTAAAAAGCATCATATTAACCTGGTTACTGAATTAGAAGAGGGCCATTTGGCGAAGGTTCATATAAGTGAACGGCTACGCAATCTCCAATCATTTACGGGGATCAAAGATTATCCATTATCTCCTAATTTTATTGGAACTCTTCGACCCTATCAGAAAGCAGGATATAACTGGCTTCGTTTCTTGAATGAGTTTCATTTAGGCGGCTGCCTAGCTGATGACATGGGATTGGGTAAAACTGTCCAGACATTGGCTCTTCTCCAGTCTGAAAAAGAAAAAGGAAATGCAGGCACTTCGCTATTAGTCATGCCCACTTCTTTGATTTACAACTGGGAAATGGAGGCCGCCAAGTTTACTCCCGACTTGAAAATTCTTACTTATACAGGCACGTTGAGAAACAAAGATGTGTCGCGTTTCAGCAAATACGATCTGGTCTTAACTTCCTATGGCATCACCCGATTAGATATAGATGTACTAGACAAATTCTTTTTCAACTATGTCATTTTAGATGAATCGCAAGTAATTAAAAACCCAACTGCCAATATCGCCAAGGCAGTAATGCAATTGAAGTCTCGCTTCAAGTTAACGCTAACGGGAACTCCACTGGAAAACACCACGCTGGATTTATGGTCTCAAATGACCTTTATTAACCCGGGCTTGCTTGGTGGGCAAACATTCTTCAAAAAAGAATACCAACAACCTATAGAGAAAAAAGCGGATGAGG
Organism: Cyclobacteriaceae bacterium; assembly: GCA_031430395.1. Classification (GTDB taxonomy): domain Bacteria; phylum Bacteroidota; class Bacteroidia; order Cytophagales; family Cyclobacteriaceae; genus ELB16-189. The sequence continues at coordinate 19,906 of JANPBK010000163.1, read as the reverse complement.
CGAAAACAAAAAAATTAAATGGAATCATTCGTCCATTTATGTTGCGCAGATTAAAATCACAAGTGGCTACTGATCTACCGGAAAAAGTAGAGAACATCTATTATACCAACATGACTGCCGAGCAGGAGCAGAAATACGAAGAAATAAAATCTTTCTACCGTCATAAAATTCTTGATCTTATTGAAAAAGAGGGCATCAATAGTTCGCGGATGACTATTTTAGAAGGCTTGACAAAGTTGCGCCAAGTTTCTAATCATCCTAAGATGATTGATCAGCATTACACAGGTAGTTCCGGGAAGCTGGAAGACGTTTCGCACATGATTGAAAACGCATTACTGGAAGGACACAAGCTTTTGGTCTTCAGTCAATTTGTAAAACATCTTGCCATCGTTCAAGATATGCTGAAGGATAGAAAAATTCCATATGCTTACTTGGATGGCTCGAGCACTGATCGCAAAGAGCAAGTAGAGAAATTCAATAAGTCTCCGGAACTAAAAGTATTCTTGATTTCCATCAAAGCGGGCGGATTAGGACTGAATTTAACCGAAGCCGATTACGTGTTCATCCTTGATCCTTGGTGGAATCCTGCAGTAGAGGCACAAGCGGCAGATCGCGCTCATCGCATTGGGCAAAAGAAGAAAGTCTTTACGTATAAATTTATTACGCGTAATACCGTAGAGGAGAAAATTCTCACTCTTCAAAAGCACAAACTAAAACTCTCCGAAAATCTTATTCAAAATGAAGAGAATGTAGTGAAGTCATTAACAAAAGAAGATATTGAGATGTTGATGAGTTAGTTTTTGAAAGGTTTAATCACAAGGCTTCAAGATTTAGTTTCTCTATTTGGTTTTTTTGTGATCTACATACTAATTTGAAGCCTTCCATTCCAACTAAAAACTACTATTTCATTCAAGGCATACTGCTTGCGTTGTTAGGCGCAGTTTGTTTTTCTACGAAGGCCATTTTTGTCAAGCTTGCCTACCGCGATACCAATATTGACGCATTAACGTTGCTCGCCTGGCGAATGATTTTCTCCGTTCCGTTTTTCGTTGGGGCAGCGTTTATCTCATCCGGTAAAACAGACAATGTAAAGTTTACCTTCAAGCAATGGCTCTACATTGCCTTCATTGGATGTATGGGATATTATGTAAGCAGTTTCTTGGATTTTCTTGGTTTGCAATTCGTAACTGCCGGAATTGAGCGATTGATTTTATTTATTTACCCTACGCTCGTCTTACTAATGTCTTCGTTCTTCTTTAAGGAAAAGATAAAGCCATTGCAATGGGTAGCCGTATTGGTAACCTACCTTGGTTTAGCTATCGCTTTCTTTGGTGAGGTTGATTTACAAGCTCCTCAGAATAAAAACTTTCTTCTTGGGTCATTTTTCATTTTTGTTTGTGCCTTCACATATGCCGTTTATATTGTAGGGAGTGGTCGGCTTATTCCAAAAGTCGGTGCCTCCAAATTCAATAGCTATGCAATGAGTTTTGCGTGTGCAGGGGTATTACTACACTTTGCACTATTGGGTGATGTCTCTCTCCTTCATCTACCCATAAAAGTATACACATACAGTTTTTTTATGGCCATATTCTCTACCGTAATTCCATCCTATCTTGTTACAGCCTCTATTCATAGAATTGGCTCCGGCAATGTTGCGATTGTTGGCAGTGTCGGCCCAATTTCTACCATCGTACTTGCTAACATTTTTTTGTATGAACAAATTACATTTGGGCAAATTACCGGCACTCTTTTGATCTTAATAGGTGTATGGATTATTGGAAAACAGCACTAACTTTATCGTATGAAGAAATCGGTTATTGTTGTTTTATTAGTTACGCTTAGTAGCGTATTCTCATTATCCGCGCAGCCAAAATCATACGTCTTTGTGTTTCTTCACACTCGATCCGACAAGGCAGAGCTACCAAAAGAAGAAGTTGATAAAATTATGGCTGGACACATGGCCAACATCAATAAAATGGCGAAAGAAGGAAAACTCCAAGCAGCCGGTCCATTTGAGGGAGGCGGGGGAATTTTTATTTTCAACTCTTCTTCTAAAGAAAATGTAAATGAGTGGTTAAAGGCTGATCCTGGCATTCAAGCCAATCGATGGAACGTTGAAATGCTTCTATACACCCCACGATGGGGTTCTGTTTGCGCTGTGAAAGAACCCTATGAAATGACGATGTATAGTTTCGTTCGTTATATTCCAAACATCGCAAAGTTCAATGTGCAGGAGGCACCGGAAATTTTTGGTAAACACGATGACTACCTGAAAGAAATTAAGAAAACGGGTAACGTAATTGCAGAAGGAACCTTTGGAGAAAACGAGGGGGGTATTATGATTATGAAAGGCAAAGTACAATCAGAGGTAATAGAAAATGATCCTGCGGTTCGGGAAGGATTGCTTGAACTAACAATAAAAGATTTGTATGTCGCTAAAGGGTCATTTTGTGAAAAGTAAACTTTATTCGGCCACCACAACGGCTACTTTATTCCCTTTACTATTTATGGCGAGGCGAGTAACACCTTTTAATAATTCGCTTCCGGAGGTAATACCTACTTCGCTCCATTCTTTTTCTCTAGTTGGATTGATCGAATAAATTTTTGCTCCATCACTCATAATGATACGTCCCTGAGGAGTCCAGCACAAATCTTCTCGGCCTGATAAGGTCCTGGTTATTGTAGTGATTTCTAATGTTGCTACATCTAATCGTTTAATAAGCCACTCCGTTTCAGAAAGTTTTTGGACAAAACTCATCGCGTTTTGACCCGGGATTTTATGCAATGACCTTCCTATCTTTTCTGCAAGCACTTTATCTTCTTTCGTCTTTACGTTGTATAAATGGAGTGTTTGCGGCTCCCCCAATATAAATAGAAGCAGTCTATCTTGATCGACCCAAGAATGGTAGCCAACGATCAAGTTGTCGATCAAAACTGTTGCTTGCCCTCCACTAACCGGGTGCTTCCCTAAATTTTGGGCTCCATCATCTCTCTGAATAATACACGATACAAATTGCTTGTCGGGAGTGATCGTGGGGGAATATTCTCGTTCTGTAGTTTGAGTAAATAATTTTGTCTCGACATTTTTATAATTATAGCTCTTTATGTCTGATCGACCTTCCTCATTGAAAGAAGAGTAATAAATGAGAGGCTGATCAGGATGAAAAGAAGGTTGGTTATCATAACCAATATGGTTCGTAATATTCTTCGGATTGGAAAGCGTGAGGCTATTTTTTTTAGCCGATAGGTCAAAAAGCAAAATCTCAGACCCCGTTTGGGCAAGTCCCATTGTGCTAGTCAGTAATAGGGTAAGAATAATTGTATTCTTCATAGTCGATGTTTTAAAACTACTTTTTCATATACATGTAGTCGGTAGTTAACGACAACAATGCTTTCACACCTGTTACAAATGATTTTTCATCAATCATAAAATCGGCCGTGTGATGTACCGGAGCGGTTGTTAAGTTTAGCTCAGCTGGGAAAGCGCCAAGAAAAAAGAAAAGGCCGGGTGCCTTTTGTTGAAAAAAGGAAAAATCTTCGGCCATCGTTACCGCTGCAATTTCCGCAACATTTTGTTTACCAGCTGCCCTCTCTAAGCTGGCAACCATTTGGCGGGTTAGAGCAGGATCATTGTAGGTGGCAGGGTACCCCATCATTACTTTCACTTCAGCCGTTGCGCCAGAAGCTTCCGCTATCTTCGTTACGGTGAGTTTTATCTTTTCATGTACTAGCTTCTGCATCCCAACATCAAACGTTCGAATGGTCCCCTCCAGGGTGGCTGTTTCAGGTATAATATTTCTTCGAATTCCTGCGTGCAGGCTTCCTACTGTAATGACCACCGCTCCTTTGGTTAGTTCGCTCTGGCGACTCACTATTGTTTGAAGTCCTTCTACCACTTGACCAGAAATAACGATTGGATCTATACTATCCCATGGAGTAGCCCCATGGGCACCATGCCCAATAATTTTTATATCAAACGCATCCACGGCAGCCATGAGTCCTCCTGGTCTGTATGCCAATTGACCGGAAGGCAATAATGATTGGACATGTAATCCAAATACGACATCTACTTTTGGATTTTCCATGGCTCCTTCTTTGACCATTAATTCAGCGCCTGCTTTTCCTTCATTGGCGGATACTCCTTCCTCCGCAGGTTGAAAAAGAAATTTTACCGAACCCTTCAACTCATTTTTGTTTTTGGATAGGATTTCTGCAACCGCCATCAAGATGGACATATGCGCATCATGTCCACAGGCATGCATGACACCGGTTTCTTGTCCGTTGAATAAAACTTTTTCTTTTGATGCAAAAGGCAAGCTGTTTCTTTCTGTCACGGGTAAGCCGTCCATGTCAGCACGCAATGCAATGACAGGGCCCGGCTTTCCGCCTTTTAGCAAGCCTACCACTCCGGTCTTGGCAACCGGATACTGAACTTCTATGCCCAAAGACTTTAGATGCGCTACTATAAAAGCTCCTGTTTTCGTTTCGCGATTAGACAGTTCGGGGTTTTGGTGAAAATGTCTTCGCCACTCAACTAATTTAGGTTCGATGTCTTTTGCTTCTTGTTCTATTTTTGCCTGCAACTTGGGATTGACTTGTGCGAGACTGCTGATGACTACTATTGAAAAGAGAATAGTAAATAGTTTTTTCATTGTTGGGTCGGAGTGAAATTATTGAACATTAAATATAATATTGATCCCCATAGGGACCTAGAGCATAACCTAGTATTATTATACCACTTTGCCAATTTCTTTGTAGTTCAACTACCTAAATCCCAAACCGTTCTTTCAGTGCGTTAGTTAAAATTTCATAGCCCTTTAACAATGATTTTCTTTCTGCCCCAATGCCGATTCGAAAATGGTGGTCCATCGCATATACATCGCCCGCTACTATGAACACACCTTTCTCCAAACGCAACCAATTGGAAAGCTCTGTTGAATTGATTGGAAATTTATAATTCATAAAGACCATTCCACCTGCCTGAGGAGGCACAAACGAAATCATATTATCATATTGCATTGCCCATTGAATCGTGGCCTGTAGATTTTCATTGAGCATGGTTCGATTGCGCTTTAGCACTTTCTGTCGCATCTCTGGTTTCAAAACAATCTCAGCTATACGGTCACTTAAAATTCCTGCCGTGATGGATGTATAATCATGATAAGCCCACGTATTTGCAATTAATTCTTTGGGTCCTGCTAGCCAACCTAGGCGCAATGCAGGAAGCGCATAGGCTTTGGATAAGCCACCATTCACCAATACTTTTTCATACATGCCATAAAAACTAGGCTTCTCGATTCCATCAAGATCAGCACCTCTATACACTTCATCGCTGTAAATCCAGCAGTCATATTTCTTTGCAATCGCAATGATGGCTTTCATTTCTTCCAACGACAATACATAGCCTGTTGGGTTATTCGGATTACACACCGTCATCATTTTTGTCTTGGAAGTCATTAATGACTCTAATTCTGCCAAATCAGGTCGCCAATTATTTTCTTCCCTCAAATGAAATTTCTTTGGTGAGCATCCCATCTCCTCCACGATCCCCCAAATCTGCATGTAGTTGGGTACCATCATGATCACTTCGTCACCCCTATCTAAGAGTGTGTGGCACGCAACCAAGTTAGCTTCAGCAGAACCATTCGTAACAAGTACGTTGTCTTCGTTGCAATTGGGATACAAATCAGAAATGGTTTGGCGAAGAGGGATGGAGCCGTTAGTTTGTCCATAACCCAAAACTGTTTCGGTAAGCATTTCTATCTGTTCTACAGAAAGTAGTTCTTTCAACGTGTAGGGGTGAAAGCCGCTTTCGGTTAAATTTATTGGAACTGTATTTTCATATAATGATTGTACGCGTTCCAATTCAAAAGTTCTAATGTTCATCTTATAAAGATTTATGGTGGTTAAATACAGCCGTTGCGATCATGATGTCTTGCACGGCAACTCCGGTGAGGTCAGCTACCGTGATTTGCTGTTCACTCTTTCTGCCGAGCCTTAAATTTTGAATGAGTGTACCCAATTCAACAAGTTTAGTCGAATCCAGACATTGATGATTCCTAGCGTGAAAAATTTCTCCCCGCGATTGACTTTGAGGGATACTGTCTGACACCACGATGTCCGCATTTTTAATAATAGATGGATCCAGTTCAATTTTATCAGATGTATCTGACCCCAACGCAGTAATGTGTGTGCCCTTTCTAATCTGTGAAGCCGTTAACAACGGTTCTCGTGATGGCGTAGTGGTGATAATCAGGTTGCATGTTTGTGCAAGGCCGGAAGTAGAGGATGCAATTTGAATGTTGTACTCACTATGTTGAAAATGCTTTTGAAAAGCAATCGCGCTTTCTTGATTGCGCCCCCAAATCATTATGTTTTTGCATTCACAAACCTGACTAAGATACTCCAATTGAAGTTTGGCTTGTGTGCCTGTTCCGAGGATGCCAATACAATCGACCTTTGCTGGTGCCAGGTATTTTATGGTGATCATACTGGCAATTACTGTTCTTATATCAGTGAGATAACCTTCATCTAAAAGAACAGCTTGCAGTGCCCCTGTTTGCTGACTAAAAAGCAACATTAACCCTTGACTTGATTTAAGGCCAAGTTTTGCGTTTTCATAAAAGCCGGAAGCTATTTTAACTACATAATAAGGCTGCTGCTTGATATAGCCGTATTTGATGTGCGTTTCGCCAGGAGGATTTTCAAAAATTAATTCACCAACAGGTGGCACCACCGCTGCGCCCATGGAATACGCTATAAAACCACTTTCAATAAGCGGAATTAAATCAACAGTTTTTAAATATTCCTGAATAGTTGGAAGCGTGAGAATTGCTACTGGATCATTTGCCATAACTAATAAAAATTTAAAATTAATTTAAATCTTTATTAGGGCATGCACACTTTTAATGTGTACAAGAAAGATGCTTATTTCTCAATCTCTTCCCTAATGTTAGAAGTAAGCACCGATACCTATTCAGGGTATCTAAAATTCCTCTGCTATAAATGTAATAGAATTTTCGAAATAATTAATTGCTTAGTTGCAGACTACTTTTTTCAACACAGTATCGCTCACATTGCCTCCACAAATAACAATAGCTACATTTTTCCCTTGATATTGTGTTTTTTCTTTAATTAATGCTGCTACAGATACTCCTGCCGAACCCTCAACAATTAAATGATGATGGCTGATCATCATTTTCATAGCATCCAATATTTCCTGTTCGCTTACCATAATGTATGTGTCCACGCATTGCTGGCAAATCGCAAATGTGATCGAGCCCGCTTCAATTCCTCCTGCTGTACCATCGGATAGCGTTGGCTTTTCCGGGACATCTATTATTTTTCCTGCCTTGATGCACTCGTACATGACTGGCGCATTCTCAGGCAGGCAAGCAACCACTTCAATTTTTGGATTCACCGCTTTTAAATAAGAAGCAATGCCTGCTATCAAACCTCCACCCCCTACCGAAATAAAAACCGTTTCCAAGTCTGGAAGTTGGCGTAGCAACTCAACTCCAATACTACCCTGACCCTCCATCACTTCTTCATCATTGTAAGGTGAGATATAAATCCGGTTGGTTTCTTCTGCCAACTTTCGAGCGTATCGCTCGGTTTCATCCGCGTTATCACCATAAAATTCAACGGGTACCCCTCTAAGTTTGATTGCTTCAACTTTGGCGCTGGAAGCATTTTTGGGTAAATAGATAGTTCCTTGTTTTTGTGTCACGGACAATGCATTAGCCACGCCAAGACCGTGATTACCAGTAGAAGCTGTTACAATTTTAGCAGTTGAATTGGTAAGTGACAATATTTTATTCAATGAGCCTCTTGCTTTGAATGAACCTGTGATTTGAATGTTTTCCAATTTCAGATAAACCTCACAACCTGTCATTTTAGTAAGTGCATATGAATACTCCAATGGGGTCTCTCTCAAATAAGGACGTATCCGTTTTTCGGCTTCAATAATTTTGTCTTTGATGCTCATCTTTTCAAGTTAACGCCAGTTGAATACATATAATCGACTGTTAAATTCAGCATCGCCTTCACTCCCGTCACAAATGATTTCTCATCCATCATGAAATCAGCTGTGTGATGTACGGGTGGTTTTTCCAATTTCATATCTGCTGGATACGCGCCTAAGAAAAAGAAAAGGCCCGGCACTTTCTCTTGGTACACTGAAAAATCTTCTGCCATGGTGGTAGGCGCAATCACCTTCGCGTTTTCTACTCCTACCGTGCGTTGAAGGCTCGATGTCATCATTGCAGTTAGTTTAGGATCATTGTAGGTAACCGGAGAACCCGCTCTAATCGAAACTTCGGCTGTTGCTCCTGCGCTTTCAGCAATTTTTTCAGCAGTGAGTTTTATTTTTTCATGGATTGCTTTTTGCATTCCAACATCGAATGTGCGTATCGTTCCCTCCATCTCAGCAGTTTCAGGAATTATATTACCACGGTTTCCTGAATGAAAACTTCCAATGGTAATGACTGCAGGAGCTTTTGTTAAATCTGATTGTCGGCTAATGATAGTCTGTAGTCCGGTCATAATTAGAGCACCAATCATAATTGGGTCATTACTGTCCCACGGTGTGGCACCATGTGCACCTCTTCCAATCACTTTTATTTTCAATCCATCGATAGCCGCCATAATGCCTTCGGAGCGATAGGCTAGTTGCCCGCTCGGCAAGAGTGATTGCATGTGTAAGCCGAATATCACATCCACTTTTGGGTTTTCTAAAACACCCTCTTTCACCATTAGTTCTGCTCCCGCAGTTCCGTCCTCCTGGGGGGCTCCTTCTTCCGCAGGTTGAAATATAAATTTCACGGTACCTTTTAATTCGGTTTTATTCTTGGCTAAAATCTCAGCCACGCTCATTAGAATAGCCATATGCGCATCATGTCCACACGCATGCATGACTCCGGTTTCTTGCCCATTGAATAAAACCTTTTCTTTAGATGCAAAAGGCAAGCTGTTTCTTTCTGTTACGGGTAAACCGTCCATGTCAGCACGCAATGCTATTACAGGGCCCGGCTTTCCGCCTTTTAGCAAGCCAACAACTCCTGTCTTGGCAACCGGATACTGAACTTCTATACCAAGCGATTTCAAATGTGCCACGATGAAAGCACCCGTTTTTGCTTCCCGATTGGATAGCTCCGGATTTTGGTGAAAATGTCTTCGCCACTGAATTAATTTAGGTTCGATGTCCTTTGCTTCTTGTTCTATCTTTGCCTGAAGTTTTGGATTTACCTGGGCAGAAGCCACCGCAGAAACCAGCAAAATGGATAAAATGAAATTCTTTCTCATGGTTCTGTTTTTATGTATCTGAAAGTCAAGGTAGAAAAAACAAGTGCTTCACCAAACTAATTTATATGGAGTGGATCAAGGTCTTTTCAACGGTTGAAGAAGCCCGTCAAAAAGTAAAGGAAAATAAACCACAGCTATTAATTGTTAACGGACAAGCGATTTGCCTGGTGATGAGAGGCGAAACATTCTATGCAATTGAAAACAAGTGCTCACATAATGGTGAACAACTAAGCAAAGGGATTGTTAATTTTTTAGGTGAAATTGTATGCCCCTGGCATAGTTATCGTTTCAATTTAAATACAGGAAGAGAAAGTGGCGAGCGTGCTCGCGATCTAATAACTTATCCAATGAAAGTGAATGAAGATGGAGTTTTTTTAGCTTTGTAAACAAATGACAATACTTCCATCCGTGCTTCGTTATATAAACTTGTATATAAAGCCCGTGAAATTACTTATTCTCTTTAGTCTACTTTTTGTGTTGAGTGTCAAAGCTCAACTCTCTGAAGAAGAATTTGAACTAGTCTCTAACTTAAAATTTACAACTAGTATTCCTGCTGATTTGATTGCCTCCAGATCTCTTGTCTTGTATCAAAATACATACACAAAAAAGGAGCTGGAAGAAACCCAATCGTTCTTTCAGCAAACCGGAATTGATGCCGTTGCTTATTTTGATATCTCTCGCGTTTTGGCAGGCTATGATCCTCGTAAAGCGTTCTACACCTATTTTAAAAATCGTGGAATTAAGTTCTTGATCTTATTACAGAAGAATCAAAGTGGTTATCAATTCATATTTTGGACCTTTAATGGAACTAGAGATTTAGCCGATAAAAATAGTATAGCATGGAAACAAGAAAATACCTCCCTCACTGAATTGCTTCGAACCATATATCGATTTGCGGTCAGCAATCTTAAAAAACAAAATTTTCTCATCAATGATCTTCCGGAGATAGATATTACTGTTCATGCCTTTCGCGGGCGTATCAATGAAAATTTTACCCTGAATGTGCAATCATTTAAGACTGCCATACCAAGGTTTGGTATTGAGAAAGATGACGCTGAGTTAGAAGCCTATTTAAAAGACAACTTGCCTGTAAAATTTGAATTGGTCGATGCGCAAGTTGATGAGGATGTTCTATTATCGAAAGGCTTCCGTACCATTTTGAGATTTGTGCATGCGCGGGGAACAGTGGCAAAAGATATTTTAGGTTATGATATTACACAACAAGCAAGGTCGCTTGCAACGAATGTCTATGTGGGCAACGAAGTACAAATCAAAACGATACCTGCAGATCAGTATGTTTATAAATTCTATTTTAGGAATATTGAATATGGGGATATTTTTCTTGGGCAGAAATGGGACGCTGATACCCGTTGGCAAGATGCGCTTCATAATCATATTCAAGCGCTAAAAAAGGATCAGAAAATTAATTGACTAAATATCCCTCCTTAAGCGGAGCTTTGAAATGATTTAGACCTTTGCTGCCTTTCTCTTTTGAATAATCATGATTGCTATCCCGATAAGTAAGAGAATAACAAAACCATTGTTGGTATGAAAAAATGATGGATGAAAATTAGTATGCCCACCCCAGATGTTGTCACCAAAAATTAATTCACAAGGCAACGCAATAAGACCAACCAGCAATCCTAACAATCCTCCGAATATTCCAATGATGACTCCAAATAATCCTACGATTAGGCCGAAGATTGCGCCTCCAATAGCGAACCAAATCGGAAAGGTAATTACTAGAATAATTACCACTAATAGGGTTGAGGAACTTGATGTCGAACGTGCCATTGATTGTAGTTTACTGTTGTCCTACAAAAATCGTTCTACTTTAAAAATCAACGTATTTACAGGTTCTACTAGCCTTACTTTCTCGTATTGTCTAAAAATGAACAAAACTCGTGGTCGTAATCGTACATTATCTATTCAAGGTGAATTTATAAGTGACTAGGTCTAATTAAATAGAGTACTCCATGACAAGGTTAATCCGGCTCCCAAACAATAAATGAAATCATTACAAGCTGATCGCTCAAATATTGAACGATTGGCTCATCGGGATCAAATTGGTTGCCATATTTCTTGCGTATCTCCTTCAACTCATCGTCTGTAATATACTCCATAGCGATAAATTTGTGCGATGGGTCTACTTTCTTCTTTATAGAAATCAACATCCGTTTCATAAGTCGGGAGTTTAGTGATACAACTATACGTTAGCTAAGTATATGATAAAATGATAATTGTCAGGTATTTCGTAAAATAACTCATTGAGGTCAATAAAAAGTGTTCAAAATCAATATGAAGATTTGATGTGTCACATGCCTATAGTTATTTCTTAAGAATTTTACACTTCTTTCTCTATCCTTCGAGGATTCCTCCTTTTAATTTTTGCAAGAATTGGTTCTAATCCTTCAAGCGATAATGCAGGTTTAAATACAGTTCAAACTCTTGTATTCATTTCTTATACCATTTTCTTCTTTATCAACGCTAAATCACATATATTTTCAACTTCAATCATGTAAGCAAAATATTAATGATACGGTGGCTCATCTTTTTCTTTGCTATTAGTTCTACCGCATATTGCCAACATCTAATTGAAGCTACTATTATTGATGCCGAGACTAAAACACCTGTATCTTTTGCCTCGATTGGTATTGTCGGCTCTTCAAAAGGTACCAGCTCAAATCTCAATGGCCAGTTCTCCCTCTCTGTTGCCGATTCAGACTCGCTAAAAATAAGTTGCATCGGGTATCAATCACTTATAATATATTCCACTATTACGAGTGATTTAATCGAGTTGCAACCAATCATTACTCAGTTAAGCGAAATTGTTATATTAGATAAGCCCATAAATGCGAGAAGAGTTTTACGCAAAGCGCTTGCAAGAATTAAAGAAAACTATACTAACCAGCCTTTTATGCAAAAGTTCTTTTACAGACACTATTGCAAAGATGATTCGGCCTATGGAAGATTGATAGAGGCTTCCGTAGATGTCTGGAAAAACCAGGGCTACCGATCATTACAAAAAGCAGCTGGCGACAAGGAAGAAATTCGGATCACCCAACTCAGAAGAAGCTTAGATAAAACCACCATGGCAAAAGGCCATGAGCCCATCTCAATAGGTAATATTTTACAAGCTGATATTGTAGGATATCAGACTACGGATAGACATAAGCATTTGTCATTTTATACTGATGTAAGCAATCTGATAACTGATTTTGACAAATATTCTTTTACCTGTAAAGCGATTACCTATTTTGATGGCCTTGAAGTATATGAGATAAATTATACCTATAGAAAAGATTCTGTATTAACCACTTCAGGAAAGTATTTGGCATTAACGCAGGTAACAGGTTCATTATTTGTTACAACTGATACTTACGCATTTGTTAAAAGTGAGGAGATAAAATCATATGCAGGCAATACGCTGCGTAGTTTGGCGTATTACCGAAAATATGCCGGCCGCTATTATCCATATCATTTCGTCAGAGACAGTGAAAGTCATCAATCACACAACCGAACTCATTCGGTACATTTAGAATTGATGTCAGTAGAGATAAAAACGAGTGCTGCAGACAAATTTATTGGACATCTACCAAATCCTGAAGAATTGTTAAATATTCCTTATGATTCCGCCTTTTGGACTAGTAATACTATTTTAAAAACCACCCCATTAGAAGATAGTATCATACGTGATTTAGGTGGTGGTATTTCATTGAACAAACAATTTCACCTTTATCATGAATATGAAATGCATGTACGTGAGGGCGGAAAGAATGGCGAAGAGAAGTTCAACTGGTTTAAAGACAACAGCAAAGGAACTCGTATTCTTTATCTACTCTTTTGGTCAACCAACTTTCAACCTTATCTGATTGACATTGAACTGGCGAAGCGGTTACAAAAAAAATATAGAAATAAGGTGACGTTTATTTTTCTTTCATTAGAAGACGATGAGAACGTGTGGCTGCAAACGGTACAGCAATTTAGTTTATATACAGATGGCATTATTAATTATCGAATAGGAAGTCGTTCGAAAACGGCTGCTTCTTTGTCGATTGCAGAAATCCCTGGCTTTATGCTTTTAACACGCGATGGGGAAATGATTCGACCCACAAAAAGACCAAGCGATCCTTCACTGGAAGAGGATCTTCTAAAATTGATTAGGCAACATTGAACTATTTATTCTTGATCATCTTTCACAATGTTATAAAATGTACGGTCTAGTACATTTGACAGAAACAACCTCTTGCTATGAACAGAATTTTTATCATTTGCTTCACCTCAATTTGTGCGGTGCTTGTGCTTGCATGTGACCAAAAGCATTTTGAACATGACCTTACTGGTAAGAACACTCCGTGGTCCTACGAACCGAAGAACAAACCGGGTGACCAGTTTTCGTTTGCCATCATTGGCGACTTAAATAGTGGTGAGCGCGCGGGTGTATTAGAGGTGGCGGTTGAACAAATCAACTTGTTGCGCCCGGATTTTATCTTAAGTATCGGTGACCTGGTGGAAGGTGGCACAGAAGATACCATAACGTTGAAAAAAGAATACGACCATTTTGACGAACGAATGAGCAAAGCCAAGGCACCTATTTTTCACCTCGGTGGCAATCATGATCTCACCAACCCTGTCATGCGCCAATATTGGGAGAAACGCTATGGCAAACGTTACTACCATTTTGTTTATAAGAGTGTCTTATTCCTAGTGCTGGATTCGGAAGACTATCCGGAAGAACGGATGTGGAAAATCTATAGAGCCCGCAAACGCGCCCTCGAACTACTCGATAGCGGAAAATTAGAGATGGCCCAGTTAACGGAATACTATCGCATGCCCGAGCGAGCAACCGGAGAAATCAGCGAAACACAATCTAGCTACTTTGAAAAAGTAATTGCAGATCATCCAACGGTACGTTGGACTTTTGTACTGATGCACAAGCCTGTGTGGCAGCGAACTGGGAAGGGAAGTTTAGAACGGATTGAAGGTGCACTGGGTAGTCGCAAGTTTAGTGTTTTGAATGGACATCAACACAAATATTCATATACGGAACGCAACCAACACGACTACATCATGATGGCTACCACTGGCGGTGGTCAAGATGCAAAAAGTGATCGTGCCTTCGACCACGTTATGTTCACCACAATTACGGAGGGAGAGCCGGCTATAGCGAATCTCCGATTAGATGGAATTTTAAATAAACAAGGTCGGATCCCACTAGAAGGAGAAAAGTTTTGCTTTCAGGCATCTAAATGTATTGACACTACCAAGGTGCATTAATTTGAAGTAGTTTCGACTGAATCTGACACTTGGGTTAACTTAGAAGTGAAAGCTTAAAAAGTTAAACCCATCTTCTTTTGGACTTCATTGCCGTGCCCGTAAACATTTATAGATTGATGAAAACATTGAAGTGCTATGATCCTCTACGGAATTAAAAACTGCAACACGGTAAAGACAGCCATCGATTGGTTGAATAAAAACAAAATCGTCTTTGAATTTCATGATTATAAAAAAGCAGGAATTACTGCTGCCAAACTCAGTGCCTGGTGCAAACAAGTTGGTTGGGAAAGCCTTGTTAACAAACGAGGTACCACGTGGCGCCAATTAGAAGAAGCCGATCAGAAAAAAGTGGCAAATGAAAAAACAGCCATCGCGCTTATGATTGAAAAAACAAGCGTGATCAAGCGGCCATTAATAGAAGAAGACGGCAAAGTTCTTTTGTTGGGATTTGATGAAAATGCCTACCAGAAGATTTTGAAGTAGTATGTATAAGTTCATTTCTCATTTAAGATTTTTTCCGACACAAATTGTTTGCCCCACTAACAAATTGAATCTAAAATCGGTAGTACTGACTTTCCAAAATCGGTTAGCGTATATTCTACACACTGTGGAATTTCATTGTATTGCTCTCTCGTGATTAGGCCATCAAACTCTAGTTGCTTCAATTGCTGGGGCAGTACTTTTTTGAAAATCATCGGTACGGTAACGGTTAGTTGACCAAAAAAACAGAATTGTCGTGTTGTTTCCATCAAATGACGGGCAAATGACGGGTGAAAATGGCAACGACTGATTCGATCGTTCCCGTTAAACGCGTAACATTGTGCTTCAATAAAATTGTTATGCAACAACCGGAATTGGGCAGGCGGCTGACCGCTTTACGCAAAGAAAAAAACCTGACGCAGGAAGAGTTGGTGGAGAAAAGCCACGTGAGTGTGCGCACCATTCAACGCATCGAAGCGGGCGAGGTATTGCCCCGCATGATTACGGTAAAAATTTTATTGGAAGCACTTGGAGAAAGTTATGAGTCATTTTCAACCAAAAAAAACCAAGTGATGGAAACGCAAAAAAGTACTTTACCTACCACCCACCGAAACACGCTCTTGATAGCGGTACTGGCGGGAGCCGTTTATTTGATTTCTGAAATTATTCTCGGCACGATGGACATTGCCTGGTTTACGGACGGCCGTGAATGGGGATTTCGGATGAATGCCATCTACACCGGCCTTACGGTGGTGATGGTGATTTCGTTTGCACTGTTTGCACGTGGGTTTATTGCCTTAAGTACGGTATTCGAAAATTCGTTGTTGAAAGTGGCCGCTTATCTGCTCATGGTTGTCACCCTTGGTAAGGGCATTTTGGATGTCAGTTCGCTATCGGCAGAAGACGTGGAGAGTGTCTGGATTCCCTACGCAGCAATCGCTGTGGCGATGGGCGCGTTGGGTATTGTATTCGGAGTGGCACTCATCCGACTGCAAGATGGTATGGGCGAGCTCTCACGCATAGCGGGGATATTGGAAATTGTGATGGGCTGCCTGCTCATAACCGTAGTGTTGTTTTTTATCAGCTACGTGGTATTGATACCAGCCGTTGTGTTAGAAATACTGGTGCTCTATCGTGGGTATGAATATCTTTCTAAATCGCCAGAAGCTGTCAACGAAGCTTAGCAAGTCTTTTCAATCATACTCTTTTAAAAACTAATTTCTTTTTTATGAAAATGAAAATTGCAGGGATTGCTGTGTTGTTTTTAGTCGTCATCTTTTTCTATGTGGGATGGCGCACGCCTTCGCTATCTGATAATCATGGAAAAATGAATACGCATTTGTACTTGAGTGATGGCGCGAAGCAACCGTTGATTGTTGCTTTTGGAGGCGGCTCAGGAGGGAATGACTGGGAGCGAAATTATTTGAAAGACAAACGCGATTCCTTGCTGACGCATGGCTTTGCTGTGCTGGCGATCGGCTATTTCAAAACCGAGAACTCACCCGGTTCACTCGACCGTATTTCGCTCAACGCGATTGCTGATACGATTTTGAGTATCACCAGAAGAACACCACAAATCGACACAGCGCGTATTCTGTTGATGGGCGCATCCAAGGGAGGGGAATTGGTGCTGAATCTGGCCAGTCGCTATTCATGTTTCAAAGGCGTGATTGCGCTTTCTACCTCGCATGTCAGTTTTCCGGCCATCACGCTATCAGCCAACACCTCTTCGTGGATGTATAATGATGATGAAGTAACCTACGTGCCTGCTCCGTTCAAAACCATATGGCCGGCATTGAAGGGAGATTTGCTCGATGCTTTTTCAATGATGTTGGAAAACACGGAAGCCGTTACTAAAGCCGAAATAGAAGTAGAAAAAATCAATGGACCAATCTTTATTCTCTCTGCTGACCATGATGAACAATGGCCGGCTAAAGAAATGTCCGAGCAATTGGTGGAACGGTTGCAGCGAAAAAACTTTGCACATCGGTATGAGCACATTGTGGTGAAGGGCACGCATATCGAACCACTCAATCACTTTGATAAGGTGTATGCGTTTTTGGATGGCATACAGTAGATAACAATCAAATTATTCAAGCTATGAAAAGAATACTACTCTTTATTCTAAGTACCATCCTGCTTATGCTTCTATGGGTTGGGATTACACTTTTTGGTACCGTAGACGGTTGGTTTCATCAACCTATTGTTAAATCAACTACGCCTGCATCTTTTCTTGAGGCTGTAGACAGAGAAGTGAATAAACAATTCGTAGGAAATTTTGCCATGGCTGTAATCAAAGATGGCACCGTTGAATACGAAAAATTTTATTCAGCAGGAAAACCAGTAGATAGAAATACAGTGTTTCAAGTCTCATCATTGAGCAAATGGATTTCTGCTGTCGGAATCATGAAGCTGGTAGAAGATGGAAAGCTCGATTTAGATGTACCGGTGAGTAACTACTTAACGCGATGGCAATTACCGCCCAGTAAATTCAATAACGAAGAAGTGACCGTGCGGAGATTGCTAAGTCATACGGCAGGACTTACGGATGGGCTCGGCTATTCAGGGTTTAACACAACCACACAAGTACAATCCATAGAGCAATCCTTAACCAAAGCAGTCGATGCTGATGAGGGTATCAGTGGCGAGGTACATGTTGGTAGTAAGCCAGGCGAGTTTAAATACTCAGGCGGTGGCTATACACTTCTTCAACTACTGGTAGAAGAGGTGAGCGGACAATCTTTTGCTTCTTACATGAAAGAAAACATATTTATTCCTTTAAACATGCTACACTCTTCATATGTATGGGAGGATTCATCTCATTTTGCGCTGGCCGAATTTTACAATAGTGATGGAAGCAAGGCTGCTCACTATCGCTACGCATCACTTGCCGCTACATCACTGTACTCTTCTCTCGCGGATTTGGAATTATTCTTTCAGGCATTTTTGAAAGGGAAAAATAATGAACCCATTGGCAGAAATGTGCTTTCGCCAAAAACACTTGTCGCCATGCGAGAACCTCATGGAAAATTAATGGGGGTAGATATTTGGGGATTGGGAACGGTTCTTTATGCAACGACAGACGGGAATGATTTCATCATCGGTCACGATGGAAAAAGCACCCCACCTATCAATACGGCCGTTCGGTTAAACCCGAAAACGGGTGACGGTATTATTATTCTTGAAACAGGAAATCCAGCACTCGCTACAAAATTGGCTAGCGAGTGGGTCTTCTGGAAAACAGGAAAAGTGGACACGTTTCTTTTTCCAATGTTGATTGATGGAATGCTTTGGACAATCGGGATAGGGTGGGTTGTGATTATCGTAAGTACAGTTCTCTTATTAGCACTTTACTCGCGTAAGCGATAGAAGCGCAAAGCAAAAAGCCCGGAATTTCTCCCGGGCTTTCTTACGTCTTACTTCTTTTGTCTAAAAAGGATATTCTCCTTTGCTAATCGCATAGTTCGCCACTTTGCGTCTCGCTTCTTTTAAGTTATAAGCATCAATCTTGGTGAAGCGCTTCAGGCCGAGCATCATAAAGCGCAGTTCGTCTCCTTCGGCAAATCCGTAAATGGCTTGCTTGCCCGCACTCGCTGCTTGTTCAATCGCATGGTGCAAATAAATCATCGCCATGGCTATTTCTACTTCACACGCCTTCTCTCCACGCACGCCAATTAATTTTTCTACACGCAAAATCACCGACTCAGCAACGTATACCTCGATGAGCATATCCGCCAGGTTCATCAATATCTCCTGCTCTTCGGACAGCTTCATCATGAACTTTTGAATGGCTGCGCCCGAAACCATCAGACCTGCTTTCTTCAAATTCGCGATTGCTTTTTTCTCTTTCGCGAATAGGGCAGTGTCGTCACTCGCACCAAAATCAGGAATGGAGGTCAATTCTTTTTGAACAGCCATCGCAGGCGTCATCAAATCCAATGTGCCTTTCATTGCACGTTTTAACAACATGTCGATCGTGAGTAGTCGGTTGATTTCATTCGTGCCTTCAAAAATGCGGTTGATGCGTGCATCGCGATAAGCGCGATCCATCGGACCTTCTGCCGAGAAGCCCATACCTCCATAAATCTGTACCCCTTCGTCCACTGTGTAATCCAATACTTCGCTGCCGTGTACTTTCAAGATGGCGCACTCAATAGCAAATTCTTCCAATGCCTTTAATCTCGCCTGACCCGAATCCATACCTCCTGCGACAAATGCGTTGTAGGCATCATCGATGTTTTGGGAAGCACGGTAGTGTGCCGACTCAGATGCAAAAACTTTTGTTATTGCCTCGGCTATCTTATGCTTGATCGCTCCGAACGTGGAGATAGCGACACCGAATTGTTTGCGCTCATTGGCATATTTAATCGACTGGCTGATGGTGCCTTTCGATCCGCCCAATGCGCCTACCCCTAACTTGATACGGCCAATGTTCAAAATGTTTACCGCGATCTTGAAACCGTTTTCACGTTCGCTTAACAAATTTTCCACCGGCACTTTGCAATCGTTAAAGAAAACCTGGCGCGTTGAGGATCCCTTGATACCCATCTTCCGCTCCTCTTCATTCATGGTGATGCCACCAAATGTTTTTTCAACAATAAAAGCAGTGAGATTTTTATCGTTGTCGATTTTAGCAAACACAATAAAAATATCTGCGAACCCTGCGTTCGTGATCCACATTTTCTGACCCGTGATCAAATAATGCTTTCCATCGGCTGTTAGTTTTGCTTTGGTCTTTCCGCTGTTCGCATCAGAACCAGAATCAGGTTCTGTCAAACAGTAGCTTGCCTTCCACTCACCGGAAGCCAACTTTGGAATATACTTTTTCTTTTGTGCGTCATTTCCA
>JANPBK010000162.1:0-4012 GCA_031430395.1 Cyclobacteriaceae bacterium | reverse complement strand
GTGCCCAGATTGTTCCATGCATCAGAGTAACAAGGCTCTAAACGAATTGCCTCACCAAAATAGTAGGCAGCCTGATCAAAACTATGTTGCTTGGTAGCCAAATTGCCTTTCAATAAAAATTGTTGCAATCGAGCTTCCTTGTTATCTGAACAAGAGAAAGCAATTAACAAGCAGAGTAAAGAGATCAGACGCATCATAACAAACAAAAATACTATAATCCTAACAGGTTTGCCTAACAGTTGTTTCATCCTGTTTAATTGAAATGACTGTAACTTTTTACTCAACAACTTTGAATAATTGGTAGGAATCTCTTTATTTGCTGCTCAATAACAAATGAAAAACACTCAAAACATCCATCACCACCATCTTGCCGCAGGCTTGTTGGTTGGCTTTATGTTTTGATTTTACAATAAAAACTTAAGAAAGGCTTACCAACATCGGTAAGCCTTTTTTGTTTAAAAGCAGTCAAGGAAACAAATAACTATAGAACGCAATAATAAATGAATACAACACTTCGAATCGCCATTCAAAAATCGGGTCGCTTACAGGAAGATTCACTAAAGCTTTTGAAAGAAAGTGGCCTACATTTTAGCAACGGGAAAGACCAGCTAATGACTCAGGTAAGAAATCTTCCCATTGAACTACTTTTTCTTCGGGACGATGACATTCCACAATATGTAGAAGACAAGGTAGCCGATGTAGGTATTGTGGGTGAGAATGTTTTTGTTGAGAAACAAAAGAAAAATGAATTGGTCAGGCGTCTCGATTTCGCCAAGTGTCGATTGTCCATTGCTATACCCAGATCTGAAAATTTTACAGGTATCTCTTACCTGGAAGGGAAAAATATTGCAACCTCCTTCCCGGTAATTGTGCAAAAGTACTTGGACAAAAATAAAATTAAGGCGGGCATTCATGAGATTAGTGGATCAGTAGAAATTGCACCTGGTATCGGGTTAGCCGATGCCATTTGTGATATTGTCAGCACGGGCAGCACACTGTTAAGCAATGGTCTAAAAGAGGTGGACATCGTCATGCAGAGCGAAGCCATTTTAATCGCTACTCCTGAATTAGAAGTTGCTAAAAAGGAGATTCTTGACAAACTGCTGTTTAGAATGCAAGCGGTGCAGTCAGCAAAAAACAATAAATACATATTGTTGAATTGTCCGAATGAAGCCATTGAAAAAATTACCAGCGTTATTCCGGGAATGAAAAGTCCGACCATAATGCCATTGAGCAGAGTAGGTTGGTCAAGCCTACATTCAGTGGTGGATGAGAATGATTTCTGGGAAAAAATTGATTTGCTAAAATCATTTGGCGCTGAGGGGATTTTGGTAATTCCTATTGAGAAAATGATTGCATAAACCTCGGAATGTTGAATGTTGAATGTTGAATAAAGTAAGATGAGACTAGAAATTAATCCGCCAAGAAATAAATGGGCTGAACTGTGTCAACGGCCACAAATGGAATTGGAGTATTTAGACAGCAGTGTTAAAAATATTTTGGTTCGCGTTAAAAAATCCGAAGATGAGGCCTTGAAAGAACTAACCAAACAGTTTGATCAAGTACACCTCAACCAAATTCAGGTGACGGATGAAGAGGTAAAAAAAGCTATTGACGAGGTGCCCGAAAGTTTGAAGAATGCTATTCATACAGCAGCCGGCAACATTACAAAATTTCATGCAGCCCAAAAGAAAGATGACCTAAAGGTGGAAACTCAGCCGGGCGTTACATGTTGGCGAAAAGGAGTTGCCATTCAAAAAGTCGGAATATACATACCCGGTGGCTCAGCTCCACTTTTTTCTACGGTGTTGATGTTGGCCATCCCGGCAAAACTGGCAGGATGCGAGGAAGTGATTCTTTGTACACCTCCTGATAAAGATGGAAAGATCAATTCAGCTATTCTCTTTGCTGCATCCATTACGGGTGTCAAAAAAATATTCAAAGTGGGTGGCGCACAGGCTATCGCAGCGATGGCATACGGCACTGCAACCATACCCGCTGTTAACAAGATTTTTGGACCGGGTAACCAATTTGTGACGAAAGCAAAGCAATTGATTAGCCAGGAAGGCACTGCCATTGATATGCCTGCGGGTCCCTCTGAAGTTTTAGTAATTGCCGATGAATCGGCCAACCCATCTTTTATTGCTGCTGACTTGTTAGCACAAGCCGAACATGGTCCAGATAGCCAGGTTGTATTAGTTACTTTAAGCAATGCTATTGTAGAGGCCACACAAAAAGAGTTGGCAAAACAGCTAACCAAGCTTCCTCGTATAGAGGTGGCCCAACAAGCGCTTAAGAACAGTTTGGCGATCGTTTTTACTTCATTGTCTGAGCTCGTTGATTATGTGAATGAATATGCTCCAGAGCATTTAATCATTAATACAACAGATTGTGACTCAATAGTTGAAAGAATAATCAATGCCGGCTCCATTTTTCTCGGACCCTACTCACCGGAATCTGTTGGTGATTATGCTTCGGGAACGAACCACACATTACCAACTAATGGGTACGCCAAGGCATACAGTGGTGTTTCATTAGACAGCTTTATGAAATACATCACTATTCAGAAACTGACGAAAGAAGGATTGAACGCACTCGGTCCGGTTGTAGAAGAAATGGCAGAGGCCGAACAATTGAAAGCACATGCGGAGGCAGTAAGGGTGAGAAGAAATCAGTGACAAATTTTCAAATGTTGAGTTTTGAATGATTAATGGCCAATTAAAGAAAAATGAAATTTGATCTGGATAAATTGATAAGGGCTAATGTAAAGCAGTTGAAACCTTATTCCTCAGCGCGGGATGATTTTAAAGGTGACGCTTCTGTGTTTTTAGATGCCAACGAAAACCCATTTCCTACTGAGTTCAATCGATATCCTGATCCTCATCAAAAAAAACTAAAAAAGAAGATTGGTGAAATTAAAGGCGTTGAAACCAATCAACTATTTTTAGGGAACGGCAGCGATGAACCAATCGACTTATTAATTCGAGCCTTTTGCGAACCGGGTCGTGACAATGTGCTGATACCCCAACCTACTTATGGGATGTATACCGTAAGTGCAGAGGTTAATGCGGTGGCTATCAAAACAATTCCGCTAACACCCGACTTTGATATTGATGTCGAATTAACCAAAAGTACGTGGGATGACCATACAAAACTTCTGTTTCTGTGCAGTCCAAATAACCCCTCCGGCAATCTACTAGACTTTGATAAGGTCCAAATGGTCCTGAAAGAATTTCCTGGAATTGTAGCTATTGATGAAGCCTATATTGATTTCACCAACTATGACGGCTTTGTTCCCATTCTAAACAGTTTCCCTAACTTGGTCATTCTTCAAACCTTATCAAAGGCATGGGGCCTTGCGAGTTTACGTTTAGGCATGTGTTTTGCCAGCAAAGAAATTATAGCCGTGTTGAATAGAATAAAACCTCCCTACAATATCAACGGCATCACTCAACAAATTGTATTAAAGAGCCTTGAGGAAATCGAACAAAAGAACAAATGGGTAGCGGAAATTATTGATGCCAGAGAGTTCGTTGAAAATGAACTTGTGAAAATTCCAGCCGTGCAAACTGTATATCCTTCTCAAGCCAATTTTATACTGATTAAAATTGCAAACGCTAAGAGCGTATATCAGTCACTTATAACCAAAGGAATTGTGGTGCGTGATCGTTCCAATGTACTTTTGTGTGATGATTGCCTGCGGATAACCATTGGCACCCCTGAAGAAAACAAAATGCTAATTTCAGAACTGTCAAACTTATGAAATGGCGATTAACAAACTCTATGCCTAACGGTATGATAAACTCAGCCATTCCATGTGACAACCAAAAAAATATTATTAACACATGAAAAAAGTCATATTCATCGATCGTGACGGAGTGTTGATTTACGAATCACCCACCGATCCACAAATTGACAGCCTGGAAAAGTTAGAATTTATACCTGGTGTTTTTACCTGGCTTGGAAAAATTGTTTCCGAAACTGACTATGAATTAGTGATGGTTACCAATCA
>JANPBK010000161.1:0-3204 GCA_031430395.1 Cyclobacteriaceae bacterium | reverse complement strand
CTTTCCCATTATAAAACACAAGATTCGCATAGGAGGCATCTGTAACCTGATTCTTCTGTACAATAATGATCTCATCACATTCACCCTTTTTCTCATACAATCGAGTCAACAATTCGCGTTGTTCAAATTTAAACGGGTATTGGATCGAGTCTGAATGTACAATCTTCAGGGAGTTGATTGGTTTAATTGAATAAGGAAGAAATTCAACCGATAGAATATACTCCTCATAAATAATCCTGCATTTGTAAAGTCCTTGTGCGGGAACGTCTTTCTCTGCTAGGTAACTCGTTAAATCAAGGGTACTCGTCTTTTTATAAAAATGCGCAATGGTCTGTTCCACACGTTTCTGGTGGTAGTCCAGGAGATAGAAATGTCCATCCAGTAATTTTATGGTCTCAATAAATCGGGACATAGATTTTATCTAACGTTTCTTGAAACTCAGACTTTAAATTGCTTTGCGTTGTGATTCCTCCTCCACTCCGAAAAAATAATCCTTCCTCTGTTTTTTCTATATATCGAATCATTACTCCCGTATCCAAATTCTTGCCATCAAAATAACCAACAATACCTGTATAATACCCTCTCGATTCCATTTCAACTTGTTGAATGATCTTAAGTGTTTTGGCTTTGGGCGCACCGCTTATCGATCCTGCTGGTAGCAGTGTCACGATAATATCACCCAAATGAGCTGCATAATCGGATGGCAATTTGCCCTGTATTTCAGAGCTTACTTGAAGCAAGTTCTTATTATTGGTCTTTACTTCTTCTACATAACGGAACCGAGTAACTTTTACTGAAGAAGCCACACTACTCAAGTCATTACGTATCAAATCAACGATCGTTACATGCTCCGCCAGCTCCTTCTGATCTGCCAAAATGATTTCTTTGGCATTCGGGATCTTTGAATCAATCGTTCCTTTCATGGGAAATGAAAAGATTCGTTGGTCTTTGATCTGAATAAATGTCTCCGGAGAAAAAATCAGGAATTGATCTTTGAACCAAAGTTTGTAGCGTGCTTTGCTAAGGTAAAAGAGCTCTCGTAACGATTTATTAGTGTTAATTTTTGTTTTGATTGTCAAGTTTGTCAGAAAAGAATCACCTCGATTAAGAGAATGCATTACGCTAGAAAATTTGGAGGTGTATTCGCTATATAAATAATCTTCTGTCTCTAACTTTAAACTCTCACTTTTATCAATCCCAGCTTTAGGTGCATTTGAGAACCCATTTATCTCAAAAAGTAATTCATCCGAATTTACATCCTCGATCTGCCAAGCTTTTGGCTTTTGCATTTCAAAATCTATAAAAAATAAAAAGGGGACCTTTTTATGTCCCCAATTATTTAGTTGCTCCTTAAAATTACTTAAATCCATTTTCTATAATGTTCGCTCAAGGAATATTCATGTATTTGTGTACTTGCAAAGATATTTTCCATTTAGGATTGCGCTTGACATATTCAATAATCAAAGGTAACATTTCATTTTCTTTGGACCACTCTGGCTGTAAATACAAATGGCATTGTGTTGAAACCTTCGAGGCAAACTCCTCTGCCCAATCAAAATCAGATTTATGGAAAATGACTACTTTCAATTCATTTGACTGTTCCGGAACGGAAGGATGAGGGAACTTGAATTTCTTTGGTGAGAAACAAATCCAATCCCACGTACCCGTCAATGGATAAGCCCCGGAAGTCTCAATGTGCGTATTTAATCCGGCACTCTTTAAATCTCGTGTTAATGCTTCCAGATTATGCATGGAGGGCTCGCCTCCTGTAATAACGGCAATTCGACTTCCGCTTTGTTTTGCTTTTTGTGTTAGTTTCCCGATCTCCACCTTTGGATGTGCATTTACATCCCATGAATCTTTCACATCACACCATACACATCGCACTTCGCAGCCACCCAATCGGATAAAATAGGCTGCACTTCCTTGATAAAAACCCTCCCCTTGAATGGTGTAGAAATCTTCCATAACTGGCAATGAAAGATTTAAGCTTTGAGATTTGAGATTTGGTGTCTCTGGTGTCAAGTTATTCACAATCAAAATCGTAAATCTAAATTCAACTTAAGGATTCAAATTTTCACACGCCTTCAGCGTATTCATCAACAAGGATGCGATGGTCATCGGCCCGACACCTCCGGGGACTGGCGTGATAAAAGAAGTCTTTGGAGCGACTTCCTTGAATTCCACATCGCCTTTTAAACTAAATCCATTCTTATATTGTGTACCTTCTACTCTCGTTGTGCCCACATCTATCACTACAGCCCCTTCCTTTACCATATCGGCTGTAATCAAGCCAGGCTTACCAACTGCCACCACCAAAATATCTGCTTGCTTTGTCCACGCGGCCAAGTCTTTTGTGTATTTGTGACAAATGGTTACCGTTGCTCTTCCTTGCTCCACCAGCATCATACTCAAAGGCGCGCCTACTAATCTGCTGGCCCCAACAATCACGCAATTCTTTCCTTCCGTTTCAATGTGATATCTGCGCAATAATTCCATCACGCCAAATGGGGTGGCGGGCATTAACAATGGATTTTTAGAAATGATACTGCCAAAGTTATGATTGGTAAAACCGTCTACATCTTTATCAGATCGAATTTTTTCTGTAATCCGCTCAACCGTAATATGAGCAGGCAAAGGAAGTTGAACGATAAAGCCATCGACATCCTGATCTCTATTTACCTGATCAATATGTTTCATCAATTTATCTTCCGCGATGGTATCCGCAAAGCGCATCATTGTGTAATGAAAGCCTACTTCTTTACATGCCTTTACTTTATGATCTACATACGTTTGACTGGCACCGTCATCGCCCACTAGAATAATGGCTAAATGAGGTATTTTCTTTCCCTGGCTTTTACGTTCGGCCACCTTCGTGGAGATCTCCAATTTTATATCTGTGGAAATCTTGCGACCATCAATGAGCGTATAAGTTTGTGTATCTGTCATTGGCTATTCAATTTTTAACACCGCCATAAATGCTTCTTGCGGAATCTCTACATTTCCCACTTGCCTCATTCTCTTCTTTCCTTTCTTTTGTTTCTCTAACAACTTTCTCTTTCTGGAAATATCTCCACCATAACATTTAGCGATCACGTTCTTACGAATGGCGCTTACGGTTTCTCTGGCAATGATTTTCTGGCCTATCCCAGCTTGAATGGCAATTTCAAACATTTGCCTTGGGATTAGCTCTTTCAATTTCTC
>JANPBK010000160.1:0-9916 GCA_031430395.1 Cyclobacteriaceae bacterium | reverse complement strand
AGTAGAGGTTGCCCCGATGATGAAAGTATCAACAGGTGGAGGGTGGCATCATATGTTGGAAAGTAAGCCAGTGTTGTTTAGCACCTTGGCGCTAGTAGCTATTTTGATCGGTGGCGTTATTGAGTTAGTCCCTACCTTCTTGATTAAATCTAACATCCCAACAATTTCTACTGTGAAGCCATACACGCCACTTGAATTGCATGGCCGAGATATTTACATCCGCGAAGGTTGTGTAGGTTGCCACTCTCAGATGGTACGCCCGTTCCGCAGTGAGGTACAACGCTACGATCCAAAAGGCGGTGAGTATTCCAAAGCCGGTGAGTTTGTATATGATCATCCATTTTTATGGGGTTCAAAGCGTACCGGACCTGACTTGCACCGCATTGGTGGAAAATATGCAGATAGTTGGCATTATCGTCACATGCTAGCACCTACCGAAGTTAGTACTGGTTCTATCATGCCTGCTTATCCGTGGCTCTATGAACAAGTGATTGATAAGAATTCTACAGCCGGTAAGATCAGTGCTTTGCGTACAGTCGGTGTGCCTTATGCGGAGGGATATGAACAAACCGCCAATGAAGATATGGAAGCGCAAGCGCAAAAGATATCAGAAGGCTTAAAGATGGAAGGTTATGATATTCCAAGTGAAGCTGAGATAGTTGCCTTGATTGCTTATTTGCAGCGCTTGGGTACAGATATAAAAGTAAAGCCCGCGGTTCCTGAATCCAATTGAACACTGATCATTCACTCATAGAATAACTAATATATGTATAAAAATATCTTGCAAAATATCGAAAACATCCAAGTGTGGCCGATTATTTCGTTCGTGATATTCTTTCTGTTTTTCATCATTCTGCTTTGGTGGGTGTTGACAGTGGATAAAAAATATGTGGATGAAATGGGACAATTGCCCTTAGGGGGCGCTGAAGAAAATACATTATCTGAAAATTCAACACATTTGTTATGAAGAAGTTTTTTATAGCCCTCCTATTCTTTTTGGGGATCCATCCCCTTGCCTTCTCACAAACACCTAGCGCAGCTAAGCCCGCTTCTTTTTTTGAAGACCCTATGCTTCCTTTTTACTTGGTGGTCGCTTTTATTTTTGTGATTGCTCTACTAGTACTGGTTGTAGCAGCCTATATGTTGCAAGTGTTAAACTATATGGTTCGGCAAGCAGAACAAGAGAAAGCTGCCCGGCTAGGTATTGAGCACAAGCCTGAACCATCCAGATGGCTACAACTGTGGGATTCCTGGAATGCCCTAAAGCCAATGGAAAAAGAAGGCGACATTTTACTTGATCATAATTATGATGGTATACGCGAGTTGGACAATCATTTGCCGCCTTGGTGGAAGTGGTTATTCTACTCAACGATTGGGTTTGCTGTGATCTACCTAATGGTCTTTCATGTTTTCGATTTGCTTCCTTCACAATTGCAAGAATATGATAATGAAGTGGCCTATGCCAATGAGCAAGTGTTGAAATTTAAGGCGTCAAGTCCTGTAGCGGCTATTGATGAAAACACCGTAACGGCAACAACCGCAGCGCTTGAGTTGGCTGATGGAAAGCAAACTTTTTTAAATACATGCTCTACCTGCCATCGCAAAGATGGTGGTGGCGATATTGGTCCTAACTTAACAGACGAGTACTGGTTACATGGTGGCTCCATCAAGGATTTGTTTAAAGTGGTTAAACATGGCGTAGCCGGAACTAATATGATTTCTTGGGAAGGTGTGATTAGCCACGAAAAAATGAGAAATGTATCAAGTTACATACTCACATTGCAGGGATCAAATCCTGCTAATCCGAAAAAACCACAAGGAGAACTTTATAAACCTGCGCAACAAGAGATATTGAAGGATACTGTAAAAACTCAGGCATCATTATAAGTACGGACGATTTTACATAGTAGTAAGACGAGCGTTTTTCGTGTCAAGGATTTTGCGTAGGAAAGACAAAAAGTGAGATGACCAACGATTTATATCATTTTGATGAAGAGTTTAGGGATAGTATAGGAACAGTTGATGCGCAAGGGAAGCGGATTTGGGTATATGCAAAAAAGCCAAAAGGCCTTTTTCATAATCGAAGAATATTTGTTTCAATTTCTCTTCTGTTATTATTTTTCACGGGCCCATTTTTACAATTGAGGGGGAGACCCTTTCTGCTTCTAAATATCTTTGAGCGAAAATTCATTTTATTTGGTCATGTTTTCTGGCCACAAGATTTTTTTTTGCTGGCAATCACCGCCATCACATTTTTTGTTTTCATTATTCTATTTACGGTAGCTTTTGGTCGTGTTTGGTGTGGGTGGGCCTGCCCTCAAACACTTTTTTTAGAAATGGTCTTTCGTAAGATTGAATACTGGATAGAAGGAGATGCCAATAAACAGCGTAGATTAAATAATCTTCCGTGGGATGCCAGCAAGATTCTAAAAAAGGGAACTAAGCATTTTCTATACATTTTAATATCATTGTTGATCGCTCACGTTGCGATGGCATATCTGATCGGAATTGATCAAGTCAAAGAAATAGTTACTCAACCACCTTCAGCGCATTTAGCTGGATTTATGGGTTTAGTTGTTTTCACGGGTATTTTTTACGGTGTGTTCTCTTGGTTTCGTGAACAGGCTTGCATTGTAGTTTGTCCCTATGGGCGTCTTCAAAGTGTACTTTTAGTGAAAGACTCCATTGTTGTAGTTTATGATTGGATTCGTGGTGAACGCAGGGGAAAATTGAAAAAGGAGGAATCGAAAATCACTGCCAAACAAGGAGATTGTATTGATTGTAAATTATGTGTGCATGTTTGCCCAACTGGTATCGACATTCGCAACGGTACTCAGCTAGAGTGTGTGAATTGCACCGCTTGTATTGATGCATGTGATGACGTGATGACCAAGATTGAAAAGCCAATAGGCTTGATAAGGTATTCATCCTTTAATGCAATCAAAGAAGGACAACAGAAACTATTAACTCCACGAACGATCGGATATTCATTTGTACTTATTGCGTTGCTTACTTTGCTTGGCTATTTCATTTTCACCCGCGCAGATATAGAGACCACCATGCTAAAAGCACCAGGGACGCTTTATACCAAAACAGATGACGGGCAAATCACCAATTTGTATACCATCGAATTTATTAATAAAACATTTGATGATATCACATTGACTTTAAAAATTGAATCGCCAGCAAAAGCTACATTATTGAAAATTGGGGATCCAGTAATCATTGTACCGAAAGAGGGAATTCTGAAAGGCGTAGTTATGGTAAAGCTACCAGAAGAAGCCTTGTCCGGAATGAAAACGATTATTGAATTGGGAATTTATAAGGATGGTGAGAAAGTGGAAACTTATAAAGTAAAATTTATTGGCCCTATTAAATCAAAAAAAAATATAAATTGAAAATGAAATAGGTTAAAATTGGTAGTTGAAAATGGATGAATCTGAATACTAATAAAACAATGAATAATTTATGAAATGGGTTGTGACATCATTTATCTTGTTTGCCTTATTTATTGGCACATTGGTGACGATTTGCGTCCGTGAAGACGTTAGTCTTATTTCTCCTAATTATTATCAGGAGGAATTAGTGCACCAGCGTAAGATGGATCAACAGCAAAATATGCTCGGATTAAAAGAGCATCCCATTCTTAAATTTGAAAATCAGCAAGTTAAACTGTCCTTCGCAGGATTAGCAGATTTGACCAGCGGTGAATTAAGATTAACAAGACCTTCTGATTCTAAACTAGATCAGCGCTTTAAGCTTAATAATGAATTGGAGCAACGCTTTCCCTTATCGATTTCAGAAAAGGGACTTTATCGTGTGACAATGCAATGGTCAATGAATGGAAAGGCGTATTATTATGAGGAATTAATGGTTTTATGAGTATTTGGTTGACAGCTATAGTGATGGGGTTGGCCGGCAGTTTACACTGTTTAGGGATGTGCAGCCCTTTAGTTATGGCAGCCACCGCTAGAAAGCCATTCTTGCTAAATAAAGTGTTATACAATGCCGGCCGCGTTCTAGTCTATGGAATATTAGGGGCTTTTGCGGCTGCGTTGGGAAGTCAAATGATCACTCCTTCAATTCAGGATTACTTTTCGATTCTGATAGGAATCTTGATGCTACTAATCGCTATGGGCATTGTTAACCGAATAAGTATCCCATGGTTTGATAACGTAATAAACGGTTATATCAGAAAGCTAAAATCTTATTTTGGGGAATGGCTACATTCAAAAAATGGTTCGGCCACTTTTATCCTTGGGCTGCTAAATGGTTTGTTGCCATGCGGGTTAACCTATATGGCGGTTGCCTATTGCTTGATATTGCCTGCTGCGATGGATGGTTTCTTTTTCATGCTACTCTTTGGATTGGGGACTTGGCCGGTCATGGTTGCGATGACTTGGGTGGTAGGACTTTCCTTCAAAAAAGAATTATTTAACTACCAGCGAGCGACCGCAAGTGTTTTTTTCGTTTGTGGCATTTTATTGATAGTCAGAGTGTTTATAACTATGCAACATGCGCCATTGGCGGAATTAGATAATACAACAACAAAAGCAGAAGTGGTGTGTAAATAGTGATTTTTATTTAATGTGAAATAGCTTATTTTTACTTAGTGTGTATCTATAAAATTTAACTTTTATGAAAAAAATACTTGTTCCCACCGATTTCTCGAAGACTTCGATTATTGCGCTAGAGGCAGCCTTTGAAATTGCCAAAAAAGCGGGTGCTACCATTTATGTATTACACGTAGTGGAGGAAGCCACACCTGATTCTTCTCGAATCACAGGAGAATGGAAAAAGGATAATTGGGAAGATCGACTTTTCACTTTTAAGTTATTAGAAAGGGCAAAGGGTCAATTGGAAAAATTGGTGAAAGACCCTCGGTATGATGCGGTAAAGATGGTAGGCGAATTGCGATTGGGAAACCCATTCCATGGAATGAACTCCATTATTGCTGAACAAAAGGTGGATCTGGTGGTGATGGGTACGCGGGGACAAACTAATTTGGAAACGATGGTAATAGGTACTAACACAGAAAGAATTGTTCGCCATTCAAAGTGCCCAATCCTGACGGTACATAAAAAGCCGGCATCTAATGACTTCAAAAATATTGTGTATGCTACCGCTATGTCAAAAGATGAGGAGGTATTTTCGCGAATTGTAAAGCGCACGCAGCAACTTTACAATTCGACCATTCACTTAGTTAGAATTAATACTCCGGGGGATTTCCAACGGGATAAAGTGGTGAAGGAGTACATGAACAAGTTTGCTAAGTCATTGCAGTTGAAAAACTTTACCATTAATGTATATAACGACATTAATGAGGAAGAAGGAATACTCTATTTTGCTGATAGCATAAATGCCGATTTGATTGCAATGGCAACTCATGGACGCACTGGATTCGCGCACGTTTTGGCTGGCAGTATAGCCGAAGATGTGGTGAATAAGGCAAGACGTCCGGTTCTTACTTTTGTAGTTAAGCATTAAGAGAGCTTCTTTCAAGAATAGATAAAGCCCCAATTTACTGGGGCTTTCTTTTTTATCTTTGTGTGAACAAAAAAATTGAAAAACTATTATTTTATATTAGAGATTAATATTTACGCTCAGGAGTCCGATATAAAGAAAGCCTATCGGAAGCTAGCGTTGAAATATCACCCTGATAAGAATTCTTCCCCTACTGCGGAAACGATATTCAAGGAAGTTAATGAGGCCTACGAGGTGTTGAGTGATCCACAGCGTAAACTTGCTTATGATCACTTGCTGATGGGGATGCCTGCGGCCATTGTTTCTCCTGTAAAGACTCATCGTGATCCCAGGTACCGCCCGAAGCCACCCGATTTTGTTTTTGAAAGAACATCCAAGCGACAAGAGATCTTGGCGTTCATGGAAAAAAATCTAATGTATGCAGTTTGGATTTCAAGAGTAACATTGATTTGTGCTCTGTTGGTATTGTCTGACTATGCGATGAAGCCCGCTAAACAGACACAACAGATTATTGAGATGAATAGCAATTACAGTGGCAGCAATTCATCTATTAAAATTCAAGTGAATGATGGCATTTCTTTTAGTATCTCAGGTAGAGATGCACGCGAGTTTGAAGTGGGTAGTACGATCGTGATTTATACCTCGCCATGGCTTTCCGTACCGGTGAAAATTGAAAATGATCGGACACACTATATCTCAAAGCTTGCAGTATCTATTTATGGTAATTTTATCTTTATGCCATTGGTGTTATTGCTAACTTCGCTTATAGGAGCTTTTTATAAACAAGGAATAGAACTACAGTTTAATTTGGGTATCATGAATTTTCTTTTACTCGTCTTTAATTTTATTTTTTTACACATCAATCAATTTTAATTTATGTCAAAAAAGAATGATTGGAAGCAACGCGATGGAGTTGTGTTCTCCACCAATACGGACTTTAAATATGAGCATCAACAACATGCAAGTCAGGCGACATTAAAACCTCAGCAACAAAACTTAAAGGTGCAACTTGATAAAAGCGGAAGAGCAGGTAAGCAAGTGACCTTAGTTACAGGATTTATTGGAAAAACGGATGACTTAGAATTGTTAACTAAACTGTTAAAAACAAAATGTGGAGTGGGTGGAGCTGCGAAAGATGGAGAAATATTGATCCAAGGTGATACCCGTAATAAAATAGTTGAACTGCTAACGAAAGAAGGCTATAAAGTTAAACGCATCGGATAGTTTACATTACGCGCTATGTCGTAATTCTCGATTATAGGCTGATTGCCACTCGCTCATTTTTTTTACCATTGCTTCTTCTTTGGCTGTCAGACCGGGCACTTGATGAGCACTTTCCTCTTGAGCTTTAGCAAGGTCGGTAAAGAAACACAATCGATATTTAAAAACAGTTTTTGCGCCAATGGCCATCTTAAATTCACGAAGATGGGTTGCATCATTGATCCAATAAAGTGCCATACCGAGTTCTACTTGATCGGTTCCTGGTAAAAAAGAAAAACCCGATTTTTCTAATTGATGAAGTACTTCCGACTCAAACCCAGTATTTCCTTTTATATAAATAGTTATCCAACTCATAAATTAATTCTTTCCTTCCACCTGGCTCGTGCTTTTAATTTTGCCAAATCACTTCTTCGCAGAATTGGATTTTGTCTTTCACTTCTCGTAGGCACATTTAATGCGCCTGGCTAGAATAGCACTCCATGGATGGTGGTGTAAGTTACGGAATTCACGCAATTTAGTTGTGCGCTTAAGCGTATAATGCTTCCTGCTGTACTGCTACATTTTCGCTCTCAACGTATTCATCATAGGTCATTAACTTATCGATAAATCCATTAGGCGTAATTTCAATAATACGATTTGCAACAGTGTGTGTAAACTCATGATCGTGTGATGTAAACAATACTGTTCCCGGAAAATCTTTTAAGGCATTATTGAAAGCGGTAATAGATTCCAGATCTAAATGATTGGTAGGTTCATCTAAGATCAGTAGGTTGGCGCCAGGAATCATCATGCGGGAGATCATGCACCGAACCTTTTCACCGCCAGATAATACGCTACATTTTTTAAATACCTCCTCACCGGAGAATAACATTTTACCTAAGAATCCACGAATGTAGACTTCATCCTTATTTTCTTCCTCTGCAAACTGACGAAGCCAGTCAATTAAGTTATCGTTTGATTGAAAAAAACTTTCATTATTACCAGGCAAATAGGCGGTGGTAATGGTTTGGCCAAAAGTAAATTTTCCTTGATAAGACTTTATTTCACCGACCAGAATTTGAAAAAAGGAGGAAAGCGCTAGACTGTCTTTACTGAGGAATGCGATTTTATCTCCCTTGTTTACATAGAATTCGAGATTTTTAAAAAGTGGAGATCCATTGAGTGAATACGATAAATGTTCTACATGAAGTATCTGATCTCCTGCCGTTCGCTTCTGAGTAAAAATAATAGCCGGATATTTTCGTGTAGAGGGTTGGATGTCGTCTACGTTTATTTTTTCTAGTAACTTTCTACGGCTGGTAGCTTGACGAGATTTAGAAGCATTTGCGCTAAAGCGCATAATAAATTCTTGCAGCTCTTTTTTCTTTTCTTCTGCTTTCTTGTTCGCAGACGACCGTTGTTGTGAGGCTAACTGACTGGACTGATACCAAAATCCATAATTACCAGTATAAAGTTTAACTGCACTAAAATCAACATCAACGATATGTGTACAAACGGTATCCAAAAAATGCCGATCGTGAGATACAACAATAACGGTATTCTTAAATTCCAGAAGAAAATCTTCGAGCCAACTCACGGTATGAATGTCCAAGTCATTCGTAGGCTCATCCAAAATTAAAATGTCGGGATTTCCATAGATGGCTTGTGCTAAAAGAACCCTTACTTTCTGGTTGCCATTAAGTTCTTTGACCAATTTAAAATGATCGCCCTCCTCAATACCTAGTCCACTCAATAAAGAGGCGGCATCTGATTCCGCATTCCAGCCATTCATCTCAGCAAATTCCGCCTCCAATTCTGATGCTTTGATTCCATCAGCTTCTGAAAAATCTGGCTTCGCGTAAATGGCATCCTTTTCCAACATGATGGCCCATAATTTACTATGACCCATCATCACAGTGTTAAGTACAGCTTGGTCATCAAATTCATAGTGATTTTGACGTAATACGGCCATTCTTTTACCCGGATCTATAGAAACATTGCCGGTATTTGGGTCAATATCTCCGGCTAGAATTTTTAAAAATGTTGACTTACCCGCTCCATTGGCCCCAATTACGCCATAACAATTCCCGGCTGTAAACTTGAGGTTGACTGAATCAAAAAGTAGTCTTTTACCAAAGCGGAGCGAAATATTATTTGCTGCAATCATGTTAAATCAAAAATGAAGCGCAAAGGTAATAAATGGGGAGGATATGCAGGGACTTTTACCAGGTATAGGCGAAAGAAGACGTTTGCAATCGCATGCAGCTTATGTAGTCTGGTGGAAGGAGTAAGTAGGCTTGCGCTATTAAGTACTCAATTCCTTATAATTTCAAATTCTACTCGCCTGTTTAATTGTTTATGATCTTGCGTTTCTTCTTTCGTAATGATTGGCTTTTCGCTGCCATAGCCGATAGCAATGATACGCTCAGCGAATATTCTGAATTCTCTGATTAAATATTTTTTAATGGCATCTGCGCGTTCTTGTGAAAGTTTCAGATTCAATTCTTCATTGCCTGCTGAATCGGTATGGCCAGCGATTTTTAACTTCATCTCTGGATGATCGGTGAGAAAATTTCCAAGTTTACTTAAATCAGTTTGCATACTAGGCAGAATATTCGACTTGCCATTTTCAAACTCTAAGGAACGGAAATCAATTTTTGCTTGAATGGGTTCCGCGATTCGATTCATTTCTTTTTCTCCGTTCAAATAAAACAATTCTTCGATGCGAAAGTAATCATCACCTTGAATGATGAGCAGATAGTTACGTTTATTAATCAGATTGAACTCAAAGGATCCATTCTCCCGAATGAACTGTGGGGCCACCTCTACAGCAGAGTCTAGGTCGATCACCGAGACAATCCCTCCCAAGGGTTTTCCATTTTGATCTATCAATGAACCTTTGAGTCGAGTAGTAGCCAATGGCTGCGCTTCCATGGGCACCGGAAAAGAGTATAAGTCTAGGTCTTTCTTATTATCTTCATTGGAGCGAGAATAATATAAGTCATGTGAATTAGAATCGATCGTAAAATAATATTCGTCACCGGCACCATTCACCAAGGGTCCAATATTTTTTGGTTCACCCCAATTTCCATTTTGTGGATAAACTTTATAAATATCAAATCCACCAAAGTTAAGGGGTTGGCCATTTGTACTATAATAAAGGACATTATAACGATGGTGGAAGAAGGGGCTTAGCTCACTTTTCACCGTATTAATGATGGGGCCTGCATTT
>JANPBK010000159.1:0-22473 GCA_031430395.1 Cyclobacteriaceae bacterium | reverse complement strand
TTTCGGATGGTTTGAGCGTCTCCTTCAACTTGGCGATCTCATTCATCATTTCTTCATCCACCGCCAGACGTCCGGCTGTATCGACAATGACTACCCTAAAATTATTTTTCTTGGCGTGCTCAATAGCCGCCTTTGCGATCTTAACTGCGTCTTTATTCTCAGGCTCTGCATATACCTCCACGCCAATCTGTTGACCTAACACTTTTAGTTGATCAATGGCGGCCGGACGATAGATGTCACAGGCGGTTAACAATACTTCACGTCCTTGTCGTTTTAAATAGTTGGCTAATTTTCCGGAGAAGGTAGTCTTACCAGAACCTTGTAACCCAGCAATCAAAATAACGGCAGGGTTTCCTTCAATTTTGATGTCTTCGCTGGCTCCGCCCATAAGGAGCGTGAGTTCATCGTTGGTTATCTTGGTCAGTAATTGACCGGGAGAAACGGCTGTTAATACATTTTGACCCAGCGCTTTAACCTTGATTTCGTCAGTGACTTCTTTGGCTACTTTATAATTTACGTCTGCATCGATTAAAGCCTTGCGGATGTCTTTAATCGTGCTGGCCACGTTGATTTCTGTGATCCGGCCCTGACCTTTAAGGGTTTGAAATGCTTTTTCGAGTTTGAGATTTAAGCTATCGAACATGGAATTTTAATTGAGATTCAAAATTGAGGTGCAAAGGTAAGGTCAATTTGAATTTTTACCTAAACCCAAAATAGTTGTAGACCTCATTGGCTTTAAAGTCATTTTTGCCAAGAGGAAGTTCTAAAAAGCCGTCAGCAACCTTAAGGTTCACAAAATCACCAGAGCCTCCACCAACGATTGGCTCAGCTATAAGCCTTCCCTCAACATTGGATAATTTTACTTGTAGAAAATAGGTTAGGTCACCTTTAAAGGAGAAATCTTTACCTAAGATAGCTTTAGTCACGATAGCCTTGGAGCCAAGACTTTGTAAAATCCATGGTTTGACATATCGGTGGAAGCACATGAAAGTAGATACCGGATTACCGGGAAGTGCAAACACAAACTTATTTCCAAGTTTGCCAGCCCACATAGGCTTGCCAGGCTTCTGACTTACTTGATGAAACAGCTTATGAACACCTAGTGATTCTAAAACAGAAGGAACAAAATCAAACTTTCCTTTTGAAACACCACCCGATAATATGAGCAAGTCAAAATCAAGCAAGGCGCGTGTAACCTCAATTTTTAGTTGATCGTGATCGTCTGCGAGATGAAGCAGTTCTGACAGCATTCCGATTTTAGCAAGGGCTGCTTGCAAAGCATAGCTGTTCGATTTTCTAATTTGATAAGGCAATGGCACCTGATCGATGTCCACCAATTCATTGCCCGTAGAAATGATCACTATTTTAGGTGGGCTAAATACGGACACTGAAGTTTTTCCAATTGAAGCAAGCAATGCCACTTCGGATGGAGAGATGAACGTTCCGATTTCTAAAAGCAGCTGATCTTTTTTGGCGTCACTTCCTTGAAGATGAATATTTTGCCCCTTGCTTACTTGGGATGCAATAACCGTTGCCATTTCTTTTGTTATCTGTAGTTGTTCGTAAGGGATGATGGTATCAGTTCCATCCGGCAACATGGCGCCCGTCATGACCTCCATACAATGCGCGATGTTAGTTAGTTTCTTTGGTGGTTCACCAGCTGCTTGAATGGATTCTATGATATAATTCGTTTGCCCACTTTGGTATGCATCATATGACAATGCTATTCCATCCATAGTCGCCCTATTGAATGGAGGGAAGTCGCGGTCAGCTAAAATGGGTTCTGCGAGTACCTTGCCTAAACTATGACCAATCTTTGTAGTAATTATTTTAGGTTGAAAAAGATTAGAAAGAATAATGGTTGTGGCCTCCTGAACACTGATCATGATTTAGTATTTTTATCCAAATGAAAAATAAATTTACACATATCCATGCATCGGGCAACCCTCAAATGGTGGATGTTTCGGACAAAAAAGTTACACAACGAATGGCCAAGGCGCGGGCTCGTGTTTTTTTGGGGAAGGAGATCATGTCTCTATTGCAAGGTGACGAATTGATTTCGAAGAAAGGGCCCGTATTTCAAACAGCCATTATTGCGGGAGTGATGGGAGCCAAGAGGACATCTGAGCTAATTCCATTTTGTCATCCGCTAGGGTTGGAAGATATTCAGATTATTATAAAAACTAAAAATGAAACGGCACTAATTGAATCAGTTGCCAAAGTGACGGGCAAGACAGGGGTGGAGATGGAGGCGTTAACGGCTGTTTCAATTGCTGCGTTGACTGTGTACGATATGTGCAAGGCCTTATCTCATGATATTGTAATCGAAGAAATAAAATTGATGGCGAAGACGGGAGGGAAGAGGGATTTTGTTAGAAGTTAGCGTTCGTAAAAAAGTACGATCTCAACTCTACGGTTTTTTCTTCTTCCTTCCTCTGTTTCATTTTCCGTCAAAGGAGTACTCATGCCTTTTCCATCTACACTGATCCTTTCTCTACTGATTCCATTTTTTAATAAGAAGCCTTGGACTGATTCAGCTCTTTTTAACGATAACTTTTGATTGAATTTTTCCTGACCTAGGTTATCGGTATGACCTACGATCTTGACCTTCAGTTCATTATCTTCCACTAATGTTTCGCTTAGTTGATCTAGAAATTTCTCGGTCTCATCATCCAAATCAACGCTATTGAATTCAAATTGAAAATGGAGGGTGATTTTCTCGACAATTAGCGGTTCGTGTTTAACTTTCCCAACTTCAGCCAACGTGTGAATTTTTGAAGTATCGATTTTTACAATTTCAATTTGATTCTGTGCGCTGTCAATATCTGTAATCGCTTTTAAGGAATCTGCCTTATATATTTTGGTGATTGGCTTTTGTATAGGTATCCTTTTTATCAACAATTTCTTTTTGTTTAATTCGGTTTGTTTCCTTATCCGATTCTTTGTCGCCCGAGTACGTACTAACTTTCTAATTTCTAAGCCGACTTCCAATGCTCCTAAATTAGCGGGATTGTCATTAAAAAATGGAAAATCATAGCTTACTCCAAATGAGAAATTAGCAAGCTTATATTGAAAACCCACAATCGCTGACCTTCCGATCGCATATTTTGTAAGTAGATCTATTTGAGCTCCTTTTTGGTTCGGCATTGATTTGATTTGATACTGCCATCGTACCCCGGCATTGATGAGTTGGTTGGAGGCATTACCTGTGTAAAGGATTTCTGGGAATAAGGTTATTGCATTGCTTTGATAAGCACGAAAGCCGCCTGTAAAAACAATAGAAGAGGAAAGCTGATTGGATTTTCCAAGAAAGGAATCATTTGGTTGATTGAAATCGAATAATGATATGCCCCAATAAGCGCTAATATTCTCTTGTCGATCAATTTCCTGCCAATATAATCCTGTACTAAACGTGCTATAACTATTAGTTAGATCTCCTAAAGGTTCACCGCTGGGTAATGATTGGTCAAAACCCCGGTCAGACACAAATTGTAATCCCGTACTATATCCATTAAGACTTATTCTTCTAGTCAGATAGAGACCTTTGAATCCTAATGACAAAATTCTGTAGCGGCTTAGTCGAATATTAACGGCATAGCTGGCTGAAACTTCCTGTGTCTTGAATATTCCGCCTGAACGATCATCCATCATGGTGACACCAATACCGGACCATGCCCTTCCTGTACTGCGATTTAAAAATGGATACGCAAATGAAACATAGTTACTGTTGATGTTAAAGTCTCCACCTGTTTTTTGACTCCGAAAATCAGCGGAAGCTGTCATGTAGTTATTTATACCAACGGATGCAGGATTTACACGTTGATTTGTAAAGTTGTATTGTGAGAATTGAAAGTATTGAGCTGTGGCTGTTTTTAATGACGTGATTAAACAAATACCTGCAATAGCCAAGCAATTGAAAAATTGATTTGCGCTTCTATACTTAAACATCGATATTCTTTTTAGGAGAATTTATCGAACCAATAAAATAGAACCCTGTGTCTTTCTATTTAACTTCAAAGGTTGACCATTGTCAAGCATTCCTTCAATTTTCCAATAGTATAAACCAGCAGGTTGAGGTGTCCCTCGATGATTTCCATTCCATCCTTGTGAAGCAACTTGTGATATGCTAGTTGTCTCGTATACTACATTTCCTTCTCTATTGTAAATGGAGAAATTGAAATCTCGTCCGTTCGCCAATCCATAAATCTTATAATCATCATTTTTGCCGTCTCCATTGGGCGTAAATAGAGTAGGAGCGAAGGCCGTCTCCTCTACATTAACGCTTACGTTTTTTTCCGCTACGCACGCAATTGAATCTGTAGCTATGACTTTGTACATAGTGGATTTTACTGGCGAAGCCAGTGGATTGGCTATTTGATTATTATTAAGGCCAGTTGGTGGAAGCCATACATATTTGTCCCCGCCTGATGCTATAAGTTGAACGCTTTCGCCTTGACTTATAGTGTATTGTTCATTTTCCACTTTCAAATCAATAATGCTAAGCTTGAGATCAAATTCTTTTTTGTACACGCAACTGCCTGTGGTAGCTGTTACATTGACTTTTAACGACTTATTGATTTTTATTGAAATGGAATCTTTTGTTGAGGTCTCACTACCAAAATTCCATAATACAGTCTCCCAACCTGGTTTAATGCCTAGCTTGGTTGATGTATCTGCACAAATGTATTTTGTTTGAGCCTCTAAAATCAGAAGATTGTTTGAGGAAATGATGTGAGCAGAGACCTTCGGACAGCCAGTGCCTTTAAAGATAACCGAAACAACCGTATCAGACTCATTTACCGGAAAGGTTAAATTTGACGATAATCCTTTAAATCCATCTTTAAAAGAAAACCAATAAGCTGGCTCAGCTGAGGCCAAGGTGGTGGTGGTGCCTTTACAAACTTGTGCGTAACTAAACTCTTGATTATTTGGACAAGAGCCGCCACAGAAAATGCGGTAGCAGTTATCTTTCTTAGCTCCATTAAATGAATTGTCAACAGGCTGAACAAGATAACCGCACAGGTCAATTGTGTTGGGTAAAATCACGAAATTGTTAGCCCCTTGATTTCCATGAGATGGAGTCAATCTTTTAGTGCTTAATACATCATACTGAGAACCATAATTTATTTTCGATTGGTCTCCTGCTTTTGTAACTAATAAATCATACGTCAAGGCTTTCGCTACAGTGCGATCATCTTTGGCGGTATCCCAATAGATAATCGTTTTGTTAAAGACTGCAACTGAAAAAGTAAGACCTTTTTTTTCAGGACTTCTGTTTATAGCAACAGTTTTATTTTCCAAAACTTGAAATACCTGATAGCCTGCAGAATCCAATACCTGAAGTAAATCTAAATCACCATCCCGATCATAGTCTCCCCAACGCTGTGATGTTATTTGAGTAGTATCCAAATCGATGACCAAGCCAGTAGACGTTCTTAAAAAATTAGATTTCTTTCCATTTGCTTTTCGGCCGAAGTAAGATAGTTCGGATAAGCCTTCGGAGTCGAAGTCTGCTAGAAGCATCTGCCCCTTCTGAAAACCTTGAAGGGAATCCGTTGCTGTGAATTTTCCCTGGATATTTGTGTAATATTTAATTTGATTCTGAAGTAAGCCATTGGTGCCACTTACCATCAAGTCAAAGTATCCATCGTGATTGAAATCGCCTGTTTCCAAGTTTCCAGTTACTGGTTTTTCAAGATTAATCTTTTGAAACTGAAAGGTGCCTTTGTTCTTTATCAATGTAGTGAACGGATTGTTGTTCTTGCTTCCCGAGACAATCAAATCTACCTTTCCATCTTTGTTATAATCGTTTGAAACAATTGAATAGATTTTGATATTGCTGCTGTCCAGTTTTACCAGATAGCCGGAGTCTGTGGAGCGAAAGATTTTAAGGAAAGTATCTCCGCCTACAACTAAATCTAGCTTGCCATCTTTATCTAAATCAACAAGTAATTGAGTTGATATTAATAGATTGGGTAATCCAAGTACTGAACTTGTAAATTGAAAATTGCCATTGTTCAGAAGTTGTGTAGTGGTTGAGCTGCCTAGTTTTGTTCCGTTGACAACTAAGTCAATTCGATTGTCTAAGTTCAAATCAGCTAATGAAAAACTGTTCATGGCTAAATCCAACTCTTGGGTTCCTGATAAGATAAACTTTGTGCGGTTTTGATTTTTGAAAGAACTCAGTCGAAACTTTTGATTCGTTTCTTGAGCCAAGATTTGAATGTCAAGAAGACTGTCATTATCTAGATCAACCCATTCGGCTTTTGCAAGTGAAATCGAAGCATCTTTCCAAGTAAATTTCTTTTGGAAGGTCTGGCTGTAAATGGCTGAGCAAGAGAAGAGTAGAATAACTGCAATGTTCGTTTTCATATTTATTGCTTTTTGGTACTCTCAATTTTGAAGGTTAATGGAAGTGAAATCTTGCTTGGTACCGGCTTGCCGTTTAATGT
Organism: Cyclobacteriaceae bacterium; assembly: GCA_031430395.1. Taxonomy (GTDB): domain Bacteria; phylum Bacteroidota; class Bacteroidia; order Cytophagales; family Cyclobacteriaceae; genus ELB16-189. Next base: position 16,021 of record JANPBK010000159.1, on the reverse strand, counting down.
AGCTGGCTTCCAAGTGGGCATACTTTCCACCAACCGAAAGGCTTCCCCATCAAATGCTTTTCCGAGTGATTGGGCGATCTTTACTTGATCAGTTTTTCCTTGTGGCGTGATAATAAATGTGATGGTGGCAACCCCTTGCAAGGAATCTTTCACTGCCTCTTGCGGATACCTTAGATTGGTATTGAAATAGTTGTAAAGATGAGGATAGCCCAGGATAGGTTCTGCTTCTAAATAAACATCCTCTTTGATGGTTTCCTTCTTGGGTTCAATCGGTTCGGTCTTTGCTACTTTTTTATTGGCTGGTTCTGCAATAATCTGCTTGTCGGTTCTCACGTCAATTTGTTGACTGTCTTGTGGGGCTACTGTTTGATTTGGAATAGATTCGGCAAGGTTTTTATCGTCTTTGGCTAGAATTGGGTCAGTTATTTTCTTTGTGCCGATTGTAAAATATAAAATGGCGACCGCAGATAGTATTGAAATCGCAATTCCCCATTTCAATTTTTGACTGATCGATTTTTTAGTAGCCACATGATGCTTTGCTAATAAGCCGTCAAAGTCCATGTGCCTGAGTATCTCCTCATCGGTAATTTCTGGCTTCTTCATGATTTTATAATTCGTTTTCATCTTCTTAAAAGGAATAATTTCTTCATTTTATCTATAGCCCTGTAAGTCTTAACTTTAGCATGGGTCTCTGTGATCTCCAGTAGCAAGCCTATTTCCCTAAACGACCTTCCTTCAAAGAATCGAAATTCGATCAATTGAAGATCTGTTGGTTTGAGTTCTTGAAGGATGGCTGGTAGCCTTCTCGTCAACTCTTCCAGTTGGTTGTCAACAGTTAATTCTTCAAAAAGGGTCTCCGCGATAGTATCGTCCAACATGACCACCCTTGTTCGTTTTGATTTTCTGAAATGATCATTGCATTCATTAATCGCAATTCGGTAAAGCCAGGCCGAAAAGGGTAGTCCTCGAAGCTGAAACTTACGTATGCTTCTTAGTGCTTTTAGAAAGACTTGCTGAGTGAGGTCACTCGTAAGTTCTTTATCTCCTGTTCGATGAAAAAGGAAGAGATATATCTTCTTAAAATACTTTTCATACAGTGGCTTAAATGCTTCAGTATCAGTCTGTGATTGAATTATAAACTTCTCCTCAAGGAGTCTTTCAATTTCTACTGCAGAATTCAAATAATCGCTCATGCTTATCTAATGAATTGTAGTTAAAATGCAGTATTCACTAAAAGATACAGGTATGAATTGAAAAATAACTAATATAAATTACGTGAGTCCTAGTTTAGAAGAATTAGCGGGATTCAATGAAGATGCTTATCCTACATTTATTAAAAAATCAGATAGGCCATGAAACAAGTTAAGAGTTTATTTCCTTCTATTCGTTTTGATTCTATGCAGTTGGAATTGGTTTTGACGATTGTAGGAGCTTTATTAGTCGCATCTTCTATTGGAACTGTGATGGTGATGATTGTAAGTCGCTTTTAATTTTAAGGATGGGCAGACACCCATTCCTCGCCACCCTCAAAGATTTCTTTTTTCCAGATGGGTACGGTTTGCTTTAGTGAGTCAATGATAAACTGACACGCTTCGAAGGATTCCTTTCGGTGTGCAGTGGAAACTGCCACCACCACGGCCACATCTCCAATGTTCAATGTGCCAACCCGATGACTTACAGACCAACCTTTAAGCAACCATTTCTCCTTGGCTAGTTCAATGATCTTTTTGATTTCCAGAATGGCCATTGGCTCATAGGCTTCATATTCTAATCGGACTACTTTTTTGTGGCCCGTTTTTGATCGCACTGTCCCAATAAAAACATTCACTGCACCCGCATCAGCACTTTCTGCAGAACTGATAACATTCTGAATATCAATTGGATTATGAGCGATTGTTATCATTTTTGTTAATCATTATCCTCCACTGACAGGAGGTATAAGAGCTACGATATCCGACTCCTTTAATTCCAGATCATTTTCGGCATACGTTTCGTTCACGGCAATGAAGAGGGAATTCAACTTTTCAATTTCAGGAAATTTGCCAGCCAAGCCTTTTCGAAGATGTTCTACTAATATTCCATCGAACTCAAAGGCTATTTCTCGTCCGCCTAAGATGTCTTTGCAAATACCAAATGCTTTGAGCTGGATTATCATTCGACAAATATAGTGACTAGATATTTCTGGCTGATACTCCTTATCTTAGCGAGGCAATGTCCTCAGCTACTCTTTACGATAACCACGGTCGCCCCATCAATTATCTCCGTCTGGCGGTAACGGACAGATGCAATTTGCGATGCTTCTATTGCATGCCGGAAGAAGGCATCAAGTATCTCCCCAAAAAAGCCCTTTTAACTTTTGAAGAGATCGAGCGTCTTGTGACACTACTGGCGTCCATGGGGATTTCAAAAATCCGTTTGACAGGAGGAGAGCCATTCGTTCGAACGGATCTAATGCAGCTGATCCGAAAGATTTCAGCCATTGAGGGAATTAATGACATTCATCTGACTACCAATGGGATTTTAACCAGACCTCACATTTCTGAATTGAAATCATTGGGTATTGCTTCTGTTAATCTAAGTTTGGATACGCTGAATAAGGAAAGATTTAAGTTGATTACACGGAGAGATGAGTTTGACAATACATGGGAGACTCTTCAGCTGTTGTTAAAGCACGAAATCCCAGTGAAAATCAATACCGTGGTGATGGACGATAAGAACATTGAAGATATTGGTTCCATCATAGAGTTAACGAAAGATCATCCCATTTCAGTTCGGTTTATTGAAGAGATGCCTTTTAATGGAGAAGGGAATCATTATGCACAACTAAGATGGACTCACAAAGAGATATTGAGCCACATCAAGCTTTTCTATCCAACGATTCAAAAAGTAAAAGACCCGGAAAATGCTACGGCCTATCATTACCAAATTCCGGGCTTCAAGGGAAACATAGGAATCATTGCTGCCTTCACCCGTTCGTTCTGTGGAACATGCAATCGAATACGCATTACAGCTCAAGGCGTATTGAAAACTTGTTTGTATGATGCGGGCGTGTTGAACATTAAAGACTTGATGCGATCGGGAAAGTCGGACGAGGAAATTCGGATGGAATTGTTGAAGGCTTTTGGAAATAGACCCAAAGACGGATTTGAAGCGGAAGAAAAGCGGATCGGTTCACCGGCTATCGAGTCGATGTCAACTATTGGGGGGTAATTGACTGAGATGGAGACGAGCTTTTACCTTCTCTTATTTTCATTCTTTGTTATTGCGATCGTCTATTCTTCGGTGGGTTTTGGTGGTGGATCCAGTTATCTCGCGCTGTTGGCCCAACCCTTTTTTCTTTTGTTACCCGATGTAATAAGACCCACAGCATTATTATGTAATGTGATCGTGGTAACTGGAGGAACCATTATTTTTTATAAAGAGGGCAAATTAAGCGCGAAAGAAAGCTGGCCATTTTTAGTAGCGAGTGTTCCACTGGCTTTTGTGGGAGGGTTATTAAAATTAGAACAAAGATTATTTTTTATACTGCTAGCCCTAACGTTATTAGTGGGGTCTATATTTCTTTGGATAAAACCTAAAGAGCGAACTGATAGGCACCCTAATTTAAATTTAAAGAAAAAACTAATCCTGGGTGGGGGCGTTGGATTGGTCTCAGGGTTGGTAAGCATAGGAGGTGGCATTTTTCTTTCACCTATTTTGCATTTGATGAATTGGGCAGAAGCCAATCGGATTTCTGCTTTGGCTAGTATATTTATCTTAATGAACTCAATCAGTGGATTATTAGGTCAACTTTCCCGAGGTGGAATTCATCTTGAAGGCAAATTTATTTTGCCCTTACTTGCCTCTGTACTCGTTGGTGGGCAGATCGGTTCACGCATCGGTGCCAAGAAATTAGATTCGATTTATATCAAACGAGTGACAGCAGTACTTATCTTTATAGCGGCAATATTCATTTTAAAAGATCATATATGAAAAAATTGATTTTCGTTCTGAGTTTCACTGTATCGATCGGGTATGCACAAACCCGCATATTCCCAGCGGTGAAAAATTATGGGGGCATTTTTGAAATACCCTATGCCGATGAAAAACCGGATCCAACCCTTGACTACAAAATAGTGATAGAGGTAGAACGAGAAAATGAAAAACCAGATTCGCTGAATTGGGCTCTAAATAATGTGGCGCGTGTAATGAACTTGCATGTGATGGGCGGAGTGCCAAAGGAGAAATTGGATGTAGTCATTGTATTGCATGGAGGTGCCACCTACAACGTAATGGAGAACGAGACCTACAAGAAGAAGTACAAAACCGATAACCCCAATCTTTTGCTATTTAAAGAACTATCGAAAGCGGGTGTAAAGATTTTCGTTTGCGGCCAATCGTTGATCAACCGAAAAGTAGATCGAACTAAAATGGTTCCCGAAGTAAAAATTGCGACCTCAATGTTAACTACGCTAACGACTTATCAAATGAGGGGCTATGCTTATTTAAAATTTTAGCATATCAAGAAGTGTGATCGTAGACAATCACCCATTTTCCCTTTTTCTTTCGAAAGAGCAAAGTAAACGCACCTGTCGGATTATCTGCTTTTCGTTGTAGAAAGTACCTGCCAGTCACCATACAGGCAGCATCGCTCACAAATTGCATTCTTATAATTTCGAACCGTAATTTACCCATTGCCTCTTGGTTTGGGTAATTGCGCTTATAGCGAGTCAACGTGCTATCCCATCCATAGGTAATTTTTGCCCCCATAAAAAACAGCGAGTCAGATTTCCAATAGCCTTGCATGAAGCCTTCTATATTGAAGTTATTCCAGTCGTTTACTTGCTGTGCCAGCACTGCTCGGATCATATTGCCTTCAGTGAGTTGATCAAATCTTTGTTGTGCGAACAAATTGGTAGAAACCGTTAGAAGTAAATACACGAAGAGTATTTTCATTATTCAAGTATTAAAAATATAATATAGTTGATCATCGAACATTTTTGGACTAGCGTCTTTATATCCCTAGCTCTTCCAATAACCAATCCAAATTTGCACATTTGCCCTTCAATATTGAAAAAAAATTAATGACCGGCAAAAAGTTTCTATTCATTTTGATTTTCTCATTCATAGGCGCGTCTATTGTCGCCAATTTTACGGAAAAGAAAGTGAGAGCTTGGATCGAAATCATTTATGAAGTTGTGATGCGTAAACCTATGGTTTATGATATCAGTCAAAATGATGAAAAAGGAATTCCGTTTTTAATTGAAGGAAAAATTGGAAGGCAGCGAAACCCAATGACAATATGCAACAAAGCTCTTTCGTATTATGAGAATGCAATGAATGGAGATTCAAGTCAATTCATTCCATTTTTAAATTGTGCAAATTGGCTAGCAGATAGCTTGTCCAATCGAAATGATTTTTCGATTTTAAGCTATAATTACAATTGGCCGGTTTACAATATGGTTGCTCCATGGCGCTCCGGCTTGGCAAATGGGGTTTCCTTGCAAGTCTTTATCAAAGCCCATGCTTTATCTAAGAACGAAAAGTATTTGATTGCAGGAAAAAAGATATTGAATTCATTTTATGTTGAAGTGAAAGCAGGAGGTGTGAGCTACAAAACAGATAGCACAGGTTGGTGGTTTGAGGAATATGCGGATGAAGGTGGCGCTGTTTCCAGGGTGTTGAATGGGCATATGTTTGCGTTGGTAGGTATTCATGAATATTACAATTACACAAAGGATTCATCAGCCCATTACCTGTTCTTTCAAGGAATTAAAAGTTTAAAGAGTGACCTCGATAAATATGATCAGCTTGAAGGCCCCTCTTTATATGATAGGCGTGGCACACCTACGAATATCAAGTACCACGCCATCCATGTTGATTTGTTGGATCGCCTTTTTATAATAACCGGTGAGCCGCTTTATAAATTTTATGCAGATAAATGGCGGGGTTACAAACACCCATCATTACTCACCAGACTAACCACTATTCCAGTTAAGAGAATTGACATCGCTATTTGGATTTTTAATTTTGCATTCATCGCTTCTATCGCTCTGGCTATATTCTATATATTCTTGCGCAAGCAAAAGCATGCTCATTTTTAGTTATTGCCAGGCGATTGTTTCTAGTTTAGGAAAGTGAAAAAAATCATACCACTTAAAAGTTAATTCTTCTTAATATTACGCTTCAATTTAATCGACTATGAAAAGCATTCAATGGGGAAAGATTTGGCCACATGGTTTAGCCATACTTATATTTCTAGTTGTCACCATTCTTTTTTTCAATCCTATTTTCTTCGATAATAAGTCGCTTAGTCAGCACGATATCGATCAGTTCCGTGGTTCCTATAAGTCGATCTTAGATTATCGAGCCATTAGTGGAAAGGAAGCCTTGTGGGCGCCTTCTATGTTCAGCGGAATGCCGGCCTACTTAGTTAGTATAAGGTGGAGTGATGGACCTGTGATGTGGACCAAGAATATCATGTCTCTATTCCTGCCTCATTCAGTTTGTAATATTTTTCTTGCTTTTCTATGTTATTATATTCTTTTGCTTTCATTTAGAGTGCGCCCTTTTTTGGCTATAGCCGGGGCGCTTGCTTTCGGACTATCCTCTTATTTGATTATCGGTTTATCTGCAGGGCATAATGCACGCATAGGGGCCATAGCTTTCGTTCCATTAGTGGTAGCAGGAATTCATTTGGCATTCTCTGGAAAACGAATTTTAGGATTTGGTTTAACAACCATTGCATTGGCGCTTCATCTTCGAGAAAACCATTTACAAATTACTTATTACCTCGTAGTAATGGTTGGAGTCTATGGATTAGTTGAGCTCATCTATGCAATCCGTGCTAAACAAATTGTAGCATTTGTTAAGACATTGAGCCTCCTAATTCCTACAGCAATTATTGCTCTCGGCACTTTCTTCGGACAAATTTGGGCCATCCAAGAATATACTACTTATTCCATTCGAGGAGCCTCGGAATTGGTAAAGCCAAATTCCAATGTGGATGTAAGCGGCCTAAGTAGAGACTATGCATTTGCATATAAATACGGAGTGTTAGAGTCGTTGGTATTGTTGATCCCGGATTTTTATGGGGGAGCGAGTACTACATCTTTCGTTCAAAATGAGAATAGTGCCACCTATAAAGCATTGGTTAATTCTGGAGACAATGAACTGGCCAATAAATTAGCCAACTATGCCGGAAGTTATTGGGGTCCCCAGGATTTTTCTGGAGGTTCCTATTATGCCGGGGCCATTGTTATTTTTCTATTTGTCATAGGTATTTTGTTTGCCGATAAGAAATATGTTTGGTGGTTGGTGGTTATAAGTGTCTTGAGTCTTATGCTAAGTTGGGGGGATAGTTTCTCCACCTTCAATTATTTTATGTTTGATCATCTGCCAGGCTATAATAAATTCAGGTCGCACAATTTCGCTTTAATTATTATTTTATTTTCCATGCCTTTGTTAGGGATGATTGGGGTGGAGCAACTACTTGTAAAAGGAATAGATAAGGAATCTAAGAAAAAAATATTGATCGCCTTTGTGGCTACAGGAGGTGTTTGTATTGCGCTTGTTATTTTTGCGGGGCTTGGCAATTTCATCAAAGACGGTGAAGGTCAGCTTCCAATATGGTTTACAAAAGCGTTGAGTGCTGACAGAGTAAGAGTATTACGGGCTGATGCCTTTCGTTCTTTTGCATTTATTTTTTCTGTTTTCGTCTTACTCTATTTTAATATTGGGAAAAGGTTTTCTCAAATTGGATTTTATGCCTTCTTGATTTTGGTGATCATTTTTGACATGGTGATGGTGGATAGGCGTTATTTTTCAAAAGACAATTTTCAGCGCAAGCGTGATAATTCTTTTCATACCAATACGGCTGCTGACAATGAAATACTGAAAGACAAAAGCTATTACCGGGTTTATAATTTGCAAGGTGCGATGAGTGAAGCTCGGACGTCTTACAGTCATTATTCATTAGGAGGGTACCACGGTGCCAAGCTTCGGAGGTATCAGGATTTGTATGATTCTTGTTTACTAAATGAAACACAACAATTGTATCGTGATGCGCAATCTGGCCAATTGGATTTTAAAAACTATGGGGTTTTAAATATGCTGAATGCAAAGTATGTTGTGTATGGACCAGAGGCTGGCAATATAATTCCCAATCCAGAGGCAAATGGAGCGGCTTGGTTCGTACATGAAGTGTTAAGAGTAAATTCTCCTACTGAAGAGTTAAAAAATACAGGTGAAATTAATACTCGAACTATTGCAGTAGTTGATCAATCAAAATTTACGATTCAAAATTTTGACTACGATAGCTCATCAAAGATTGCACTCGTTAAATTTGAGCCTGCATATGTAAAATATGAATCAAATTCAGCCACCAATGGATTTGCGGTTTTTTCAGAAATCTATTACCCAAAAGGTTGGCACGCATTCATTGATGGTAAAGAAGTTGTCATTCTCCGTGCTGATTACGTGTTGCGGGCACTTCAAATTCCATCCGGTAATCACCTCATCGAATTTAAGTTTGAACCTCAACCCTATATGATAGGTGATAAGGTCACTCAAGCCTCCAGTTGGATTGTGCTTCTTGTATTGGTAGGATGCTTAGGCTGGACAATTAAATCGCAAGTGTCGGATGATGGACATTAAATGCTACTATTGAATCGCCAGTAACTATTATTCATCTTTCAACACTTCTACTGGATTTAGCAAAGCAGCTTTAATAGAATGGTAGCTGGTAATCGCTAGAGCAATTAGAAGCGTTCCCACTCCGGCAGAAATGTAAATATACGGAGAAGGTAAAATTCGATATTCGAAACTACTCAACCAATTCGTCATGAGCCAATAGGAGAGTGGCGCTCCTATAAAAAATGAAACAATAATTAACTTGATGTATCCTTTCGATATTAGCATTAGGATATCACGTACAGAAGCGCCTGAGACTTTACGAATTCCGATTTCTTTGGTACGTTGTTCAAGCATGTAAACGATCATACCCAATAAACCGAGGCCTGCTATCAGAATACCCAAGCTGGCAAGTATAGTGAGTGTTTTGCCAAAATTTCGTTCACCTTTAAAAGTATTGGCAAAGGCCTGATCGACAAATGAGTACTCAAAAGGAATATCGCCAGCTTTTGTTTTCCATAAGTTTGTGAGCGAAGCGATTGTCGTGCCCCATGCTTTTCGTTCTTGCCCACTCATTCGGATCACTACGAATTTTTTATCGCCAACACCAAAAAGCTCTTTGTTCTTCACGTGAAAAATGGCCATCGGCTCAATGGGGTTGCCCAGAGACCAATAGTGATAATCTTCTACTACACCAATCACTTCAAATCGCTCGGCACCACCCGGAATTTCAATTTTCTTTCCAATCACTTTCTCATTTAGACTCCAACCGATTTTTTTTACAGCTGCCTCATTGAGGATTACCCGGTTATGGTCCCCCGGTGTGCTTAATGAAAAATCTCTTCCGTATTTTAATTTGATGCCTAATGTGGAAATGTATTGTTCATCAGAAGTAGTAAAATTAAGGGAGAAAGAATTTGACCCCATATCCTCAGCACTGAACTTATCGCTTCCAAAGGTATTAGGAGGAACCGAAGTACATAGCGAAGCATTGATCACACCGGGTACTGTAAGTGCGGAATTAACCCAGCTTTCTCCATCATCGATCCTTTCAACATGACTCAAGACCAAGAGGTTTTCCCGATCAAAACCTAAGTCTTTCTCTGAAACAAATTTTAATTGTTGAAAGACAACAGCCGTGCAAATCATTAAGGCAATCGAAACACTAAATTGAAAGATGACTAAACCGCTTCTAAAAGATTTACCTTCGCTTCCGGTTCTCAATTTCCCTTTCATCGCTTCAGCAGGATTGAACGAACTGAGAAATAGAGCCGGATAGCTTCCGGAAATAACGCTCATGGAAAGAATTAACAAAGATAAGGTCAGGATGATGGTAGGATCAGTCAGCAAGCGCATCTGTAATTCACGGCCAACTAACAGATTAAAATAGGGAAGTAGAATTTGAATCAAGGCTAGTGAGATCAGTAAAGCAATGGAACAAAAAATGAAGGCTTCCATAAAATAGCCTAGACTCAGTTCTTTTTTACTTAAGCCTAATATTTTCCGAACACTGGCATCTTTGATTCGCTTGGTAAACTGAGCGGTAGAAAGATTCATAAAATTGACGCATGAAAGCAGAATAATAAAAATGGCGGCACCTATGAGGGAATACATGATTAGCAAATTTCCATCATTGGCCAGTCGGTTAAAGACTACCTTCGCTGGTAAATGAATTTGTGTAATAGGTTGTAGAAATAGTTCCCATTTCTTACCGGATTTGATATAATCATCGAATGACATTTTCATGACACGTTGCAAAGTACCTTCTGCATGCTTGCGTGGGATTGTAGTCAGTTTAGATTTTATGTTTTCGAGGTTAGCATTTTCATCTAATAGAACATACGTCTCCAATTGTGTCCATATCCAACTCCAATACATTTTTTTTACTTGCGGAAAGCTGTTCATGGACAAGAGCATTTCAAATTGAAGATAGGTATTGGACGGTACGTCCTTGACCACTCCGGTTACCTCATAGGTCTTTTGATTTTCACCCACACCTAATAGCATCAGTTTACCTAGTGGCTCCTCATCGCCAAAGTATTTCTTAGCAATTTTTTCAGTCATAACCACTGCATTCGCCTTTTGTAAAGCAGCAGCATCTCCTTTTACCAACGGAAAGTTAAACATGGTAAAGAAGTTCGAATCTGCGGCTAATATATTAGTCTGCTCGAAAGTAATGACTTGCTGTTTTTCATTAGTGAATGAAACCTCAAAATCACCCGGAGTATGAATGCTGGTCATCAATTTCACTTCCGGTATTTCCTCTTTTACGGCATAGGCTACGCCAGGACCTGTAGATGCAAATTCATTATCGGAACTCTCTCCCCATATAAAAGTCTGATTGACTCGATAGATGTCTTTCGCATGATCATGGAATTGGTCATAGCTAAATTCATGACGCGCATAGAGATAAATCAACAATGAACTTACTATTCCCGCTGTAAGGCCTAATATATTTATTAACGAAAAAAGCCGTTGCCTCTTTAGGTTTCTAATGAATTGAAGCGCGTATTGCTGAAACATAACGTATGGTTTTGGCTACTTTGGCAAAGGATGTACCAAAGCTATGATGTAGCTATTTATTAGCCTAAACGAGTTTAATGAAGAGATACCTGTTCGGATTTGTTTTTAACTGTCCGATTTTGGGTTTCACTAGTCAGATTACTATACTTGTAAGATGTCTGATGTGGTAAGGTCTGTCATTACAACTTTTAATCAAAAATTTTCCGGACGACCTCTCGTCATTAGGGCTCCAGGGAGGATTAATCTCATAGGAGAACATACCGATTACAATGAGGGTTTTGTCCTTCCCGCAGCCATTGACAAAGCCATTTATTTCGCTTTAACTCCAAGTGCCACCGATCGATGTAATATTTATTCAGTGGATTTAGAAGAAGGCGTATCTTTTCCCATCAAGGATCTAAATCCTGGCGAGACGTGGGTCAATTACCTGATGGGGGTTATGGATGGCCTAGCTCGAAAAGGACTGCCCATCCGTGGCGTGGATTGCGTATTTGGTAGTGATATTCCAGTAGGAGCAGGATTATCTTCTTCTGCCGCTTTGTGTTGTGGATTTTCCTTTGCACTCAATGAAATGTTTAGCTGTGGTCTGGACCGATTACAGCTCGCAAAAATAGCTCAATATGCGGAGCACGAGTTTGCGGGATTACAGTGCGGCATCATGGACCAATATGCTAGTTTATTTGGGCATAAGGAGGCAGCATTACTTCTGGACTGTCGCTCCTTAAAGCATCAAGTGATACCGGTACAACTCGGTGATTTTTCCATTTTACTAATCGACACGAAAGTAAAGCATACCTTAGCTACCACTGCCTATAATGAACGAAGAGAGACCTGTGCAAAGGGAGTTCGATTGATGCATGAGAAGAATAGCAAGGTTATATCTCTTCGGGATGTTTCCCGTACCATGTTGTATGAGTTTCAGGATTTATTAGGAGAAGATACTTTTATCAAATGCCTTTATGTGGTAGAAGAAATGAAAAGAGTAAAGCAAGCCGCAGCGCTTTTGAGCAATAATGAGTTGAAGGAATTTGGCCGGTTGATGTTCGAAACACATTGGGGACTAAGCCAGGCATTCGAGGTGAGTTGTGATGAACTTGATTTTTTAGTTGCATTGGCAGAAGAAGAAAAGAAAGTAATCTTAGGTTCACGTATGATGGGAGGTGGTTTTGGGGGTTGTACTATAAACTTGATCCGAAAAGACGCCATAAAGTCATTTCAGGAAAAAGTAAACGCACGCTATTTTACAACTTTCAAGAAAGAACCGGATTTTTATTCTGTTAATCTTACGGATGGAGTCAACAGAATGATGGATTTATGATTTTAAAGTTTAACTTTTCGAATAAATTAAAGTAACAATACCGCTTAACCTTCCCAACTATGCAAAAACTTCAGATCATTGATTACGTAGTTTTCCTGGTGTATTTTGTGATTGTTTCTTCGTATGGCTATTGGATTTACACGCGGAAAAAACGTAGTGAAGTTGATTCGAAAGATTTCTTTTTAGCTGAGGGTTCCCTTACATGGTGGGCCATTGGGGCTTCCCTTATTGCATCAAATATCTCAGCAGAACAATTTGTTGGTATGTCGGGTTCCGGTTTTGCCATGGGCTTGGCAATTGCCTCCTATGAATGGATGGCTGCAATTACTTTACTTGTGGTGGCTGCATTTTTCTTGCCGATTTATTTGAAGAACAAGATTTATACAATGCCGCAGTTCTTGTCGCAGCGATACAGTCCATTAGTAGCTACCATCATGGCGGTTTTTTGGTTGCTGATGTACATCTTCGTGAATCTTACATCCATTTTATATTTAGGTGCATTAGCCGTAGATACGATCACGGGCATTGGTTTCACTACTTGTGTAATCGGGCTTTCCATTTTTGCAATATTTATTACCCTTGGTGGGATGAAGGTGATTGGGTACACGGATGTGATCCAGGTAGTCGTTTTGGTGTTGGGAGGATTAGCTACTACCTATCTGGCCTTGGAATTAGTAGCTCAAAAAATCAGCGGTGGGGATGTGTGGACTGCTCTCGGGTATGTGAAGGATAATGCGGCTGACCATTTTCATATGATCTTAGAAAAGGGCGATATGATGATGCCGGATGGTAAAGGGGGTACAGAAGATGCTTACCAAAAATTACCGGGCCTTGCAGTTTTGATAGGGGGTCTTTGGATTGCAAACATCGGGTATTGGGGATGTAATCAGTACATCACACAACGTGCCTTGGGTGCAGATTTGCCTACTGCCCGTAAAGGATTGCTATTCGCTTCATTCTTGAAACTATTGATGCCGGTGATTGTAGTGCTTCCCGGTATTGCGGCTTACGTACTTTACAAGAATGGTTTCTTCCAAACGGAAATGTTAGAATCTGTAACTATCGATGGCATCACGAAAGAAGTAGTGAAGTCAGATAAGGCGTATCCAGTACTTTTAAATTTGTTACCTACAGGATTAAAAGGATTGTCATTCGCTGCGTTAACGGCAGCAATTGTAGCCTCCTTAGCGGGTAAGGCGAATAGTATCTCAACTATTTTTACGCTCGATATCTATCAAAAGTTTTTTAATAAGAATGCCTCAGAGAGGAATCTTGTGAACGTAGGCAAAGGAGCTATTTTGGTGGCTATGCTCATCGCGATTTTTATGGCACCGCAGCTAAGTCGGTTTGATCAGGCCTTTCAATTTATTCAAGAGTTTAGCGGATTGATAACACCCGGTGTGGTTGCTATCTTTTTAATGGGTATGTTTTGGAAGCGCGCGAATGGAGCTGCTGCACTGGTGGCCGCAGTGGCTACGTTGCCATTAAGTATTGGATTCAATGAATATTTTCCAGAAGTACCTTTCTTAAATAGAATGAGTTTAGTGTTCTTGTTGCTAATTGCAATCATTGTCGTTGTTAGTTTTATCTCTCCGTACAAGCCTAAGAAGGATGGAATAGAAGTAACTGCAGACATGTTTAAAATTGAGAAGTCATTTGCTATTGGGGCAATCATCCTTATGGGTATTATTTCTGCGTTGTACATTGCTTTTTGGTAGAAGCATTAGTTTAAAGATATGAATTCACCAGCTACGGTGATTACTAAAGAAGAGAAGAAGAAGCTGTGGTCAGTGATCACAGCTTCTTCTGTTGGTACACTGATCGAATGGTATGACTTCTTTATTTTTGGAAGCCTCGCCACTATTTTGTCAGAGCAATTTTTTCCGAAGACAAATCCTACCGCTGCCTTTCTTTCTACACTCGCCACCTTTGCAGCAGGGTTTGTCGTGCGTCCCTTCGGGGCGCTGGTCTTTGGCAGACTGGGCGATAGAGTTGGAAGGAAATATACATTCCTTGTTACGCTTGTATTAATGGGCGGTTCAACATTTGCAATTGGATTGGTTCCCAATTATGAAACGATCGGTATTTTTGCACCACTCATCGTATTACTGCTTCGTTTGCTACAGGGCTTGGCCCTTGGTGGAGAATATGGCGGTGCCGCTACCTATGTAGCCGAACATGCACCGGCCCATCGCAGAGGATTTTATACGAGCTTCATACAGATAACAGCCACCTTAGGCTTGTTCGTTTCATTGGGAGTTATTTTAGTGGTCAGGCAATCAATTGGTGTGGAAGCTTTTTCCAACTGGGGATGGAGGATTCCATTTATACTGTCTTCATTGCTTGTAGGAATTTCTATTTACATCCGGCTGCGCATGAGCGAATCACCTTTGTTCGCAAAAATAAAGGCAGAGGGAAAAATATCTGCTAATCCTATCAAAGAAAGTTTTGGCAAGAAAGAAAATCTTCAACTTGTTTTAATTGCTCTTTTTGGAGCCACGGCAGGGCAGGGAGTAGTGTGGTATACGGGACAATTCTATGCACTTTCTTTTTTACAAAAAACATGTCAGTTGGAATACGTCCAGTCGAACTATATTATGGCCATTGCCTTAGTGATCGGCACTCCTCTGTTTATATTTTTTGGCGCTTGGTCAGATAAGGTAGGTCGAAAATTCATTATGCTCACTGGCATGTTGCTGGCCGTGTTCCTCTACCGGCCAATCTATCAGCAAATGTATGCGTTGACTAACGTCAACATCAAAATCGAAGTGAAGGAGAAAGAAAGTATAAATCGATCTAAGTTCGTGGAAGGGGTGGATACTGTGCGCACTGTAAAGAGAATTCACTTTTATAGCGATCAAACCACACTGGCAGAAATCACCAAAGAAAAGAATTCAGTCAAACTAGAAACCAAAAGAGAAGTTTCGTTGAATGGTAATAAATATTGGTTGATGGTAGGATTGATATTCATTCAAATTGTTTTGGTGACGATGGTTTACGGCCCAATCGCAGCGTTCTTAGTAGAATTATTTCCGACACGCATTCGCTATACTTCGATGTCATTGCCGTATCATATTGGAAACGGAATTTTTGGCGGATTAACTCCGTTTATTGCAACGGCCCTTTATGAGTTAAGCAAATCAAAAAGCAATCCTACAGGAGATCCGTTTGCCGGATTGTGGTACCCCATCATTGTGGCGGCTCTTTGCTTTATTATCGGACTGATTTTTTTGAGCAACAAGAAGAAGGCTGAAGTTGTTGATTGAGCGAGTCACCTATCCTCGTGACTTCTATTTCTTTAAGAACGCATCCATCGCAATGGTAGGTTTTCCGGTATCGTCAAAAGCGCCTAGTCCGTAACCCCAGTTATTTATATTTAGTTAATAACTTTGTCTAAACGCATGAAATTAAGTATTTATTATTTCTATCCGCAGTAAGTGTGGATGACTTGAATTTTGATAATCGGATATGGACTAAAGAGTGACGAAGGAGGTAATTAATTTGGATAATAATTCGTACACAGTGATTATGGTATAATGGCAAAAATTCTGACCGGTCCTCCGGAACCGC
>JANPBK010000158.1:0-16579 GCA_031430395.1 Cyclobacteriaceae bacterium | reverse complement strand
GCCTCATCGCGGATGCGTTGAATCAGTAAAAGGGCTGGCGACTTTTTGCTGATGAGTAATGGCAACGAGTCGTCCGGGTAATAAATTTCTTCCAAGCGTTTGGCAATGCCCACAATAGGTATTTTTCCATATAATCCTAGTTCTTGCAAGGCTTCGCAAGCGCTGCTCAGTTGTCCTTTGCCACCATCGACAATAATCAATTGAGGGTATTCGCCTTCTTCTTCCATGATGCGCTTGTAACGTCTTCCCACAATTTCTTTCATGGAAGCGAAGTCATCGGGCCCTACTACCGTTTTTATATTGAAATGACGATATCCTTTTTTGTCGGGCTTGCCATCTACAAAACGTACCATCGCAGCCACCGGGTTGGTTCCTTGAAAGTTGGAGTTATCAAAGCACTCAATAATTTTTGGGTATTGATTGAGGCGGAGATTTTCCTGCATGATGTGAAGCACTTCGTTCTTCTTGGTCTTGCGCTCTTCTTTGTTGATTTCGCGTTCGCGTTTTAAGTACAACGCGTTCTTTAGCGATAGATCCACTAATTTTTTCTTATCACCTATCTGTGGAACTATGTTTTCAAATTCATCTGACTTAACGGACAACTCTTTGTTGGTAAATACTTCCGGATTGTTGCTATGGTGTTCGCTTCGCAATTCTTGCACGGCCATGCTCAAAATCTCTTCATCGGGCTCGTCCAATTTCTTTTTGATTTCCAGATTTTTAGAAAAGATGATGGCCCCCTCTTTGATCTGTAAGTAATTGATGAACGCATCCGTCTCACTACTGGCAATGGTAACGACATCAATATCGGTGAGTTTGCGGTTTACTACGAGTGACTTCGTTTGGAAATTTTCAAGTTTCTCTAATTTGAATTTATAAAAACCCGCTTTTTCAAATTCAAGTTGTTCAGCAGCCGCCTTCATTTGGTTAGCAAAATATTCTTCCACAATACTAAGGTTGCCTTTTAGAATGTAACGTGCCAGTGCTATTTCTTCATTGTACACGGATTCTTCCTGCAATCCTTCACAAGGTCCCTTGCAATTACCGATGTGAAACTCCAAACAGACTTTAAATTTTTTCTCTTCAATGTTTTCTTTTGAGAGTTGAAGTGTACACGTGCGGATGGAATAAAGTTGTCGTACTAATTCAAGCACGCTATTCATGGCGCCTACGCTAGAATATGGCCCAAAGTACTCGCCTTGTTTGGCGATATATTTACGGGTAGAGATGATCCTTGGAAAGCGTTCTTTTAAAATGCAGAGATAAGGAAACGTTTTATCGTCTTTGAGCAAGATGTTGTACTTCGGCTGATTTTGCTTGATAAGATTGTTCTCGAGTAGCAGCGCATCAAACTCCGTATTCGCTAGTGTATATTCAAGGTTAACAATTTCGGAGACTAGCTTTTCAGTTTTGCGATTGTATTGGGATTGCTTGGTGAAGTAACTGGATACGCGTTTCTTTAGGCTCTTTGCCTTGCCCACATAAATCAATACCCCTTCTTTGTTGTAATACCGATATACTCCGGGAGAATCGGGGAGAGAAGCGATTTGATCCTTTAGCATTGGAAGTGCATGATTCATCAGTTCAAAGTTAACCACGACCGATGAACTCCAAACTTTTAAACGTCAAGTTAGTTTTTAATATCCCACGGCTTCTCATCTATTTTCCGAACGGAGTCGGGCAGATCAGAATTTTTGCTGCAGTCAAACGAAACATCTACTCCACTGCTTGGTCGTTTGAAAAAGCCTTTGGTGATGCCTGTCTTAGGATCAGCATACGTCTTCACCATAAACTTATCCCAGATAGGGCGAGCTGTTTTCCCCCCTTGCCCAAAAAACCATGATGGAAATCGAATGCCCCTTTCATCACCACCTACCCAAACTCCTGTTACTAAGTCATGAGTCACGCCCATATACCAACCGTCTGAGGCATCATTCGTGGTTCCTGTCTTTCCTCCAATTTCATTGTCAATTCGTAAATCATACGTGAGACCTTGTGATGTTCCACCTTTTTCCTCCACGCCCCCTTTTAACATATAGATCATTTTATAAGCGGTTTGCTCATTGATGGCTTGTGATGTCTTTGGGACAAAATTCTCAATCACGTTGCCATTTTTATCTTCAATACGTGTGATGAAGAAAGGTTGTGTGTTGATGCCTCCATTCACAAAGGTGCTGTAGGCACCTACTAATTCAAACAACGAAACATCACTCGTGCCCAGACACAGAGCAGGCACGGCATCCAATTCACTTTCGATTCCAACCCGATGAGCAAACTCGACTACATTCTCTGCTCCTAACGCTTGCATCATTTGTGCAGTGATTGAGTTTTTTGACATGGCCATGGCTTGACGAATGGTCATTTCCTGACCGAACCCTTTGTCACCTTCGGCATTAAATGGATACCAATCCGGTTGGCCTTCAGTTTTAAATTGTGGGGAAATGTCTTTTAATTTATAACAGGGCGAGTAGTCAGATTCCATAGCGAGCCCATATATAAAGGGCTTGAAAGTAGAGCCCGGCTGTCTTTTGCCCTGACGAACATGATCAAACTTAAAGTACTTATGATTGATGCCACCCACCCATGCTTTGATATGTCCGGTATTAGGATCCATCGCCATCATGCCGGTTTGTAAAAAGCGCATGTGATAGTCCAATGAGTCCATGCTGCTAAATAAGGTGTCTCGCTCACCCTTCCAAGAGAATACACTCATTTGCCTTTTAAGCTTTAGCATGATTTTTAGAGAGTCGGAATCCTCCCCGTATTTGTCAGCATAGATGGCATAGGCATCAGTTTTTTTGATTCGCTTTTTGAGAAAGTCTTTGATCTCGTGGCCTTCTTCATCCGACCAGGGATTGCGATTGCGTCTTTTCCATTCTTGATAAAATTGATCTTGAAGCACGGACATATGTTCTGTCACTGATTCCTCCGCATATTTTTGCAAACGGCTGTCAATGGTCGTATAGATTTTTAATCCTGCGTTATACAAATCGATTCCCCTCGCATTACAATATTGCAAGAGGTAGTTGCTTAACACGGTCCGGAAATAAGGAGCTAATCCTTCATTTTGGTTTTGAACGCTATAGTCAAGATCTATGGGTAAGCTTTTGATGGAGTCTAATTTTTCTTTGGTGTCTATTTTATATCCATGCTTGTATACTTTATAGAGTACTTCATTTCGTTTGGCCAATGCATTATTTGGGTTGCGTTTTGGATTATAAAATGAAGGGGCTTGCAGCATGCCAACCAGAATCGCAGACTCTTGTAAATTAAGACTGTCAGGCCCTTTGTTAAAATACGTTTCTGCCGCCACCTTGATGCCAAATGAGTTGCTACTGAAGCCACTTGTATTAAGATACATCGCAATGATTTCTTTCTTTGTAAAGTTTTCTTCCAGGTTAATCGAGATAATCCATTCTTTTGTTTTTTGAATGAACCTGCGTGGGTATTTGCCCAACTTTGCCAGCAGTCCGTCCAATCCTTTATCGGGGTTGAGGGTATATAAATTTTTAGCGAGCTGTTGAGTGAGCGTGCTACCACCTCCAGCCGGATTGAATGTTAGTAATCCTTTAACTACCCGTAGAAATGCGGGAAGATCAAGTCCGGAGTGATCATAAAACCGATGATCTTCTGAAATTAACAGCGTATTTACCAAATCCTCGGATAGCTCCTCATAACGTACCTGGCTACGGTTATAGCGAAAATACCTTCCTAGTGAAACACCATCGGCTGAAAGGACTTCAGAGGATAAATCGTTATCCGGATTTTCAATTTCTGCCAAACTAGGCATCCCACCAAAGAGGCCAAATAAATCTGATTTGACACTTATTATATAGAGTGGAAAGCCAAGTATAAAGCAGAGCAGCCCTATCCAAATATACTTAATGGTGTTGGGTATCCAGGGCTTTTTGGCCTGTAAGAATTTATTGATTTTGCTTTTGATAGTTCCGGTCGAAGAACGTGAGGTACTCATCCAGTGCTTTAGTTCGGTAAAAAGTTTGAAAATTTTCTTTGGTAATTACAAAATTATAGAATTTATAATTGGAAAACGGTTTGACGGTGTTTACTTGGGCGAGAAATTTGTCATAAAAACTTAGGGCGGTTTCCCGATCTGGCAGGCCTTCAATCATTGTCAAAGTTTTCTCTTCGTTCAGAATTAGATTACTGGTTGTTAGTTTGAGATTTTTCCATGAGTTACCATTATATTTCTCAAGGGCATCTACAATGCTGTTGGTAATTCTATCTGAGCTGTTGTAGATGGTTACAAATACATGGGGTCCATTCAACGAAGTGCTGAATTGGATTCCTTTGGCCTTTTCTATCTTTTCTAATAGTGTTTTGGAGGCGGATAGCAGTTGTTCCGCGTAAGGTTTAATAGGCTCTGCCGGATACTTATTGATAAAACCTTCCAGTTCAAACTGATAACGACTCACATCTTCCGTTTTTCCGGTTACCAATATTTTTAATAGTTCCAATTGTGGTGTAAAGCCTGTTTCGCCCACCGCTAGTGCTTGACTTATTCTTTCCTGCGCTGCACGCAAATTATTTTGTTGGAAATAAGCATAGGCTTCTTTGTAGATTAATTTTTGTTTCTCTGCCGCAACACTGGTCTCTTTTAAATAATCTGGATTGATCAGAATTTTTGTAAAAGTAGAATTAGGGTATTCTTTTTTTAATAATTCAGCAAAGACTGAAGCTTTACCGCTATCACTTTCCTTACTGATTAGATATAGTTTATAAAGTACCTCCGGTTTAAATTCAGATGTTGGGAAACGAGCTAACAGTTTTTCATAAGAATCAGACGCATTTATTTTTTCATTCAAATTAAAATAATAGAGATCGCCTAGTTTAAAATAGGCTTTTTCAATTTTACTAAGGGCTTCGACTTTTTGTTTTTCGGAGGTAGGAAGTTGTGAAATCAGTTTCCCAACCTCATCAAGTTTTTCTACGCTCTTCAATTCCGTAACCGGAAGCGTGGATTTGGAGACTTCCTCGGTTGGCTTCTGTACGGTATTGATGGCGTCAGTCAATACGGTGGATTTGGTAGATCTTCGCCAATTATCTTCCAGTTGAATGGAGCCCCATATTCGCTGAAATTCACTTTGACCCGCAGCGACCAATGCGCTGTTTCCAAAATACCAATCGGTTGTAGAGGTGGATTCAGTAACATTTAGGAAGGAATTATTTTGCCCGACACTACTCGCACTACCATTACCACTATCACTTCTTTTCTTTTTCTTTTTATTAGCAGCTATTTTCTTGTCGCGAATGGCAAAGACTGAATCCAGCCGTTTGCGTACAGTCAAGGAATCAAACGAAGCCAGATACAAAAGGCTATCATTTAATGCGATGGTTTCTGTATAGGTGGCAAACTGACCTAAAATTTCTTGCCGCTTTTTAATCGCATCATAGTTTTCAAAATCTTTAGGTAACGCACTCACGGCACTGTCATAATAGAGTTTAGCAAGACTATATTTTTTTAAGGAATCAAAATTTAACTGACCAACCCGTAAAAAAGAGTTGCCTTGAATGCGTTTATTTTTGCCCGCATGAGCAGCGAATTTATAATTCGTGATGGCTTCGGCTAAATAACCATGCTTGCGCTCAAACTCACCCCACTCAAAATATATTTTATCTTTAAATTCCTGGTTCTTGGTATCACCCAACATTTTATCAAACTGTTTACGTACCAATCGCACGTCACGATTGTCATCGATTCGCGCCACCTGTGCCATATTCAAGCGGGCATAAAAATCTATTTCGTACTCTGGATTCGTGCTCAAACATTTACGATAAAAATTGTAAGCTTCTGAATTAAACCCCAACTTTTGGTAGACCTGACCAATGATAAAATAAATACGGCCTTTTCGGTCATGACGAGCCAGCAGGGAGTCTGCCAATGAAAGATTCTGAACCATATTGTCATAATCGTTTC
Organism: Cyclobacteriaceae bacterium; assembly: GCA_031430395.1. Lineage (GTDB taxonomy): Bacteria > Bacteroidota > Bacteroidia > Cytophagales > Cyclobacteriaceae > ELB16-189. The sequence goes on along the minus strand of JANPBK010000158.1, from coordinate 10,644 downwards.
GGACTTGATAGTAATAAGCCTTTTCTAAATAGAGTTTTTTAGCATTTAGTTTGCTAAGTTTTTCTTTTCCTAGAAACCGAAATACTTCCTCTCCTCTTTCAAAATCATTTTGTTCTGTAAATGTTCTCAGTAAATGAATTAGTGCGGTTTGTCTGGTTTCGCGCGAAGGGCTTTTAGTGTTTACATATTTTAAAGTAAGAATGGCATTTTGAAAATCGCAGGCATACAACCGGGCAAGACCAACCATCACATAATTATTATCTACCCATTTGCTGTTTGGATGTCGTTGAATGGAAATGGAAGCCATCTTGATAATTTCATCTGTATCTTTTACGTACGATTTCGCTTTGGTTGTGTCTAGTTTTGGAAAGAGCCTCAACACTTGAGTGGGGTCATCGTCCATCGATTTCAAAATAATCTTTTCGACTTCAAGCGTTTTTTCACGTGCATAGTAGTAGCCGTTGTAATGTGCCGTTAGGTTATGATAGATATTACTGGTAATTGACTTTTGTTCGATCGAACATCCCACAAGTAGCGATAGCATAATGAGAAGGGAACCAACAATACCCCATGTAGGAAATCCAGCTGTTAAGCCCCTTGACTTGAAATTCTCATTACCACCTATTAGAATTTTCTCTTTGCCAGTTTGTGACCAGAAATCTTTGAAAAGAGAGCACCAAAACGAATCTAAACGAAATCTCATGAAGTACTTTTAACGGGCAAGCCAACACCTTATTGTAAATGTAAAAAACTGTCAATCAAAAGTATGTTGTCCTAATTGTCTAATTTTGCCGAAATTTAAGCTTGAAACCGAAGAAAACCATATCTGAGAGGCTGACCAACAAATACCAGTTGGTTATTCGCAATGAAGACAACCTGGCTGAGAAAACCTCTATTGGGTTCACTTATGCAAAGCTTTTGGTCGTTGCTGCCTCTGCTTTTTTGTTAATTTTTGTAGGAAGCCTTTTTCTGTCCAAGACGCTTTTGGCTAAGTGGTTTGATCCAAAATACGAACAGACAGAACAAAATAAGAAACTATATGCCTTGGCTGTAAAGGTGGATTCATTGTCCATTGAAGTAGATCGGAAAGACCAATTTATTCAAAACTTGCAGCGAATCCTAAGTGGAGATACTTCGAGTGGGTTTGTAGACCCTGCTAAATCATTAAAAGTTAGAAATGAACCAGCCAGAACAGCTGGGAATCTAAAATTAGCAGCCGCTGACTCACAGTTTAGAAAGGAATTTGAGCAAACAGAATTCTCGACAATATCCCTGAACGAAAGTAAATACAGGGACTTGCAGGGGATCTTTTTCTTCACCCCCATTACAGGGTTCATTAGTGATAAATATGACGCCAAAAAGGCTCATTATGGAGTGGATATAGTAGCCAAAACGAATGAACCGGTGAAGTGTGTAGCTGATGGAACGGTCGTTATGGCCTCCTGGACGCAAGACTCAGGCTATGTAATTGCCGTCCAGCACCGCGGCAACCTGGTTTCTGTCTACAAGCACAATGCTGGATTGTTAAAAAAAGTTGGTAGTTTTGTGAACGCAGGGGACATCATCTCTATAGTTGGCAACAGTGGAGAAATGACCGATGGACCACACCTTCATTTTGAACTGTGGCATAATGGCAATTCGCTGAACCCCGAAGAATTTGTAACTTTTTAAACGCAACAAGCCATGTTAACTTCTAAAGAGCAAAAAAGAGCAGCAGACGAGATTAGCAATTCCAGTAACGTGATAGGTAAAGGTACCGTGCTCGAAGGTAACATTGAGACCTATGGCAATATCCGCATTGAAGGAAAGATTATTGGCAATATAAAATCTAAGTCTAAAATCGCATTAGGGCATTCAAGCCATGTAGAAGGAAATATTACTGCGCAAAATGCTGATCTCGAAGGTGAGGTAAAAGGCAAGATTGAAATTTCTGAACTACTGGTACTGAAATCAACAGCTGTCATTCACGGAGATATTTCCACCGGCAAATTAGTGGTAGAGCCGGGGGCTATTTTTAATGGAAGTTGCAAAATGGGTTCGCCTATTAAAGATATTAAGCTGGGCGAAAATGGGGTTAGAGCTCCACATGCTCAAGAAGTAAGACTAAATTAATTTATCGATTTTGAAAAATAAGCCGTAGGTAAACCGACCTGCGGCTTATTTTTTTTTAATATGGCAGGTGGATAAAGAGCAACCCGAAAATAAGTTTCTAAAGTATAGTAACCTTGGTGTGCAGCTTCTGGTAACAATAGGAGTTGCTGCGTGGCTAGGGATGAAGATGGACTCCTATCTTCAATTACAATTTCCTGCCTTTCTGTTGCTATTCGTTTTTGCTTCCTTCGGAGGAATGATGTACAAACTTTATCGGTCGATAAATGATGATTAAGCTAAAATTGGTAATTTTTATATTATTGATCGTTGCAGTCGCTGGATCATTATGGATTTCGACAAGTTGGTTATCAGCGAAGGGATTGATCGATGGGATGCCTTCTTACACGGTTGAAATTTTAGCATTGCTTGCAGTGAGCACCGTCCTTATTTATTATTTCCTTCAGAAAATGAAATCGGTAGATCCGGTGGATTTCATTAGGAATTTTTTAGTAACGGTTGTTTTGAAATTATTACTTAGCGGAGCACTCATTATTATCTTAATTAAACTCGATCCAACAGGAGCAAACGCAAATGCCCTCTTTTTCATGATTAGTTATTTTTTGTTTACCGCCTGTGAGGTAACAGCTTTGACATTAAAAAAGAACGCGGAATGAAATACTGTTACCTATTCATGATTTGGATTGGCACCCTTTCAGCAACAGCACAAAATCTTGATCCCAAATTAATTGATATAGTGCGCGATCGATGGGGCGTGCCGCACATCTTTGCTAAGACGGATGAAGGCGTGGCGTATGGATTGGCATGGGCTCATGCAGAAGATGATTTCAAAACGATCCAACAGGGATTTTTGGCCGGGAAGGCAATGCTTGGTTTGTATTCCGGAAAACAAGGAGCAACCATTGACTATGTCATTCAATTTTTACAATGCCGAAAAATTGTGGATGAGCGATATGAACATGATATTTCTCCTGCGTATAAAACTATTTTGGAAAGTTATGCGGCAGGCATCAATGCATATGCAAAAGCACACCCAAAAGAAGTATTGGTGAAAAAATGTTTTCCCGTTACACCAAAAGATATGCTTACCTATTCTGTTTTGCAGTTAGCCATATCGTCCGGTGCAGATAAGGCATTAAAGGAAATTACGGAAGGCACGGTTCCCACGATTCCACAACTGGCACCCGGTGGCTCGAACGCATATGCATTTAATTCTAAAATTACAGAGGACGGAAATGTTTATCTGGCCATCAATTCGCATCAGCCATTGGAGGGTCCTGTAGCGTGGTATGAAGCACATCTTCAAAGTGAAGAGGGTTGGAATATTTTGGGCGCCTTGTTTCCAGGTTCACCTAGTATTCTCCATGGTGTGAATGAATATTTGGGGTGGGCTCACACGGTTAATTATCCTGATAAATTGGATGTTTATCAATTAGAGTTAAACCCGAGCAATAGGTATCAATATAAATTGGATGGAAAATGGGAGAATTTAATAAGTCGTAAAATAAAACTCCGAGTAAAAATAGCCGGTATTCCTATTTCAGTGAAGAAGGAAATTCATGAAAGTAAATTTGGTCCAACGATGGTCACTAAGAAAGGGGCTTATGCCATTCGCACAGGAGCCTTAATGGAAATACGAGCTTTAGAACAATGGTACAGAATGAATAAGGCTAAGAATTTTACGGAATTTAGAACGATACTCGAAATGGGTGCATTGCCCGGCTACAACATTGTATATGCCGATCGCTTCGATACCATTTATTATTTAAGCAACGGAAAGCTGCCAATCAGAAATCCTTCTCTTAATTGGAATACTACCTTATCCGGAAATACGAGCCAGTCCCTTTGGACAACTTTTCATCCCGTTAGTAAGTTGCCGCAAGTATTAAATCCTTCATCCGGTTATGTTTTCAATAGCAATCATTCGCCCTTTAATGCAACTGCTGCCAATGACAATATTAGGGCCGGTAATTTTGATTCGACTATGGGGTATGAGACACACGACAACAACCGTAGTCTTCGATTCATGGAACTAATGGCGCTCTATCCTAAACTGAATTATCAGGATTTTAAGCGCATTAAGTATGATCAACAGCTACCATCCCAATTGGCATACCCAACAATGGCGGATACTCTTTTTCTACTTTCATCCAAAGACTATCCTGAATTGAGTGGCTTGATAACATTGCTTCATCAATGGGATCGTAAGACAACCATTGAAAGCAAAGGCGCTACGATTTTTTCGATCATTTATTATCAAGTGGTGAATGAACAAAAAGCAGGTGCCGCTTATCGAAATTTAAGCAAAGCAAAATGCCTGGAGCTGCTCGTTTTTACAAAAGAATATTTGCTTAAGAATTTTGGAAGAATAGAGGTTGCATTGGGCGAATATCAAAAATTAGTGAGGGGGAATAAGACTGTTTCATTACCGGGAATACCGGATGTAATTTCAGCTATGCACTCGGTGCCATTTGAAAATGGGAAGGTTAAAGGCAATCAGGGGGAATCGTATATTGAATTAGTAAAGTTTACACCTTCAGGGCCACAAATAGAAACAGTGAATTGTTATGGGGCATCCAACCATCCGGAGAGTGAACATTATGCCGATCAAATGGAATTATTTGTTCAACAGAAAACCAAGCCGATGACGTTGAATAAGGAGACGGTATACAAGGAGGCCAAGCGAGTCTATCATCCTCAATAATACTTTTAAGTGTGTTGCGTTCGCTTTATTTATATGTTCATACTGATTAAAACCGTATTGAAATGACAAATCATTTTTCTTTGTATCTTCACTCGAAGTAAGTTTTATTTTAGTGGCTAAATGATTAGAACCTTCTATCCTTCATTTTTAATACTGATTTTTTCTTTTTCCTGCATCAAAGAAAATGAAGAATTGATGAATCAAGAAAGTAAATTCTTAGATTCATTGTCGCGTGATACATTTCATTTTTTTTGGGATCAAGCGGATTCAATTACAGGAAATCATCCGGATCGGTGGCCAACTAAATCCTTTTCCAGTATCGCCTCGACAGGCTTTGGACTAACGAGTTATTTAGTTGGAGTGGAACGAAATTATATTACACGTGAACAGGCAGCGGAAAGAACATTAAAGACACTCCAATTTTTTCATCATTCTAAAAAGGGAAGTGAAGCGGCAGGAATGACAGGCTTTAGAGGCTTTTTCTATCACTTTATAGATATGCGAAAAGGCGATCGCTTTCGTGAAGTTGAGTTATCGACCGTTGATACTGGATTATTGATGATGGGAATATTGGCTTGCCAAACTTATTTTGATAAAGAAAATTTACCTGAAAAAAATATTCGTGCATATGCCGACTCATTGTATTGGTCTGTAGATTGGAATTGGGCAATGAATGGACAACCGACTATGAGTATGGGCTGGAAGCCTGAATCAGGCTTTTTAGAGGCGAGTTGGAAAGGGTATAATGAAGCTATGTTTCTGTATATACTTGGATTGGGGTCTCCGACTCATCCAATTCCTACTACCTCTTGGACAGCATGGACTCAAACCTATCAATGGGGTGATTATTATCAACAGGAACATATCAATTTTGGACCCCTATTTGGGCATCAATATTCTCAAACCTGGATTGATTTTAAGGGGATACAAGATGCCTATACGAAGCAAAGGGGAATTGATTATTTTGAAAACTCCCGCAGGGCTACCTATGCCAATAGAGCCTATTGTATTAATAATCCTGCAGGCTATGTAGGCTATGGTGAAAATGTGTGGGGTCTCACAGCATGTGATGGGCCAGGCAATGATGGCAATCTTAATATCAATGTTAGTTTTGATGGTTATCGTGCAAGAGGAGCTGCGCAATGGTATGTGCATGATGATGGGACAATAGCGCCCACTGCGGTTGGAGGTTCCATTCCCTTTGCCCCTGAAATTTGTGTACCGGCTCTAAAAGAAATGAAACGTAAGTTTGGTACAAAGCTTTATGGTGAATATGGCTTTAAAGATGCATTCAATCTCACTATTGAAAAAAAAGGAGAAATGAAAGAATGGTTTGATATCGACTACCTTGGTATTGATCAAGGACCTATTTTGATTCAGTTAGAAAATTATAGATCTGGATTAATTTGGAATCTTATGAAGAAGAACCCTTATATCGTTGAGGGTCTACGAAAAGCCGGATTCGAAGGTGGTTGGTTGAAGACAACTAAATGAAACACGGATTATTTCTTTTGTCTTTTTTCATTGTATTTCCATTGTGGGCTCAGCAACCGGTGGAGGTAAATGACCTGGTAGAAGAACGAAACTTCATGCCCTATGAATTGATGTACTTTAGTGACATCAATAATTCTAAAAGCTTTAGCGAGATTTCTTCTTTGCCTTTTGCCAATCAGTTTCAACTTCATACAAGTTATCTGAATAAGGATTTTTTACCCAATGCTACTTATTGGGTCAGACTTCCGGTTCGTCATCGGGCTGACTCCAAAAAGGCATGGCTATTGGAATTTTATGATCAGACGATCGATAAGATTGATGTCTTCATTCCACAGCAGAATGGTACGTATCAGGTTATTAAATGGGGGGACGAGCAACCCTTTAAGGATCGATTATTTTGGCATAAGAACTTTGAGTTGATGCTAGATATGAAAAAGGACACGGTGATGTTCTACTACTTTAAAGTTCAATCGCATGAGTTTGCAGATATCCGAATAGCCTTTCGTTCTACCAATCGATTTATTTATTATGCGTTGAATGAATATTTTTTATTTGGCATTTTCTATGGCATGATACTGATCATAAGTATTTACAATTTTCTTACGTTTTTGGCCATTCGCGAGCGAAAATTTATTTACTACATATTTTATATTTTAAGCGTAGCGCTTTATGCCATGAGTTTGGATGGTATTGGATTTCAATATTTATGGCCATCCATGCCGGCACTTAATGAGTACGCAACAGGAATTACACTCTACTCGGTAATACTGTGGGCTTTAATCTTTACACGAAGATTTTTAAACACCAAAACAAATGCGCCACAGTTAGATATACTATTTATGTGGATGATTGCATTGCGAACCACTCTTTTTGCTTTCGCATTATTCTTCTATCCCAGTTTGCTTGGCCAACGAATCATTGAGATTATACCCCTATCCCTAATATTCTATGCAGCCATTCGTGTTTGGAACAAAGGATATCGGCCCGCTCGTTTCTTTGTCATTGCCTATGGAATCTTATTCTTTGGATTTTTCTTAAGAGCACTCGTTTACTTTAATGTATTGCCGTTTACTATTCTATCTCACTACAGTTTGCATCTCAGCTTCGTTCTAGAAATGCTTTTTCTGACACTTGCTTTGGGGGACCGTATTCGGATTTTGAAAAATAATAGAGATCGAGCTTTGCGCAGGATTATTCACCAACAAGAAGTCAACATTAGTTTGAATGAAAAGGTAAATCGAGAATTGGAGCAAAAGGTAGAAGAGAGAACTACTGAATTACATCAAAAAAATGATGACTTAGAGATAAGTAATAATAAATTAATCAAACAAGCGGTTGAGATTAATCAGATCAATTCATTACTCGACTTGGATAATTGGAAACTCAAGAATCGTGTGAAAGAGGTGTTGAATGAGATGCTCATGGAGCAAACCATGAATTATCTGGAATTCCAAACATTGTATCCGGATATGCTAAGTTGTTATCGGTTTCTGGAGAGTTTGAAGTGGACAAATATTTTTCAATGTCGAAAATGTGGCAATGAAAAATATTTTGATGGAGCTCAAAAATTTTCACGGAGATGTACAAAGTGTGGTTATAATGAATCGATCACTGCGTTCACCATATTTCATGGAACCAAATTTCCGATTGAGAAAGCCTTTTACATCGCCTATTTAAGTGTAGCCGGGAAAAAAGAAGGAACGCTTGAATCTCTTGCCAAGCAGTTGCAGGTTGGGTTGAACACGGTCTGGGCATTTCGAACTAAAGTTTTGATGAGGATTAAAGACTTAGAAGAAAAAGGTAAGCGCCCAACGGTATCCAAATGGGAAGAAGTCATTCTTTACCCATACCTCAATGTTCATGCCTATAAGACAACATCTATGTTGAAAAGAACAGTCAGCCAAGCTTCTAAGTGAGGCGCTTGGGAAGGTGCGTAGATTGAATGTTTTTATTCTGGTATCTGAGCAATCCTAAACTGCCAAAAACAGCTAGAAAACGATTGAAATCAATGATTATTTCATGTGAAAGATAACACAATCGATTGTGCTTTATTGGCGCTGAAATCGTTAAATTTATTAAAATAATGGCCAAACACGCTTTGTACTTTAATAAATTCGAATTGTGAACAGTTAAAAATCGTAAGCATATGGCAAGAAAACTATCATGCAAAATATTGTTTTTCAGTGCCTTAACGCTGTTTTCCACTTATTCCTACGCACAAGTAAAGCTTATTCAAGGTAAAATAACTGCCGTTGAAGATGGAAAAGTAGTTGCCATACCAGGCGTAAATGTGATCGTTACCGGAACTGCAAAGGGCACCACCACAGATGTAGATGGTAATTACAAATTGGAATTAGCCTCATCAGAAAATTCACTATCCTTTTCATTTATTGGCTACAAAACGCAAACAATACTTGTTGGCAATCAATCCATAGTCGATGTAACATTAGAGTCTGATACACAGCAGTTGGAGGAAGTGGTAGTCGTAGGGTATGGGGTACAAAGGAAATCAGACATAACGGGTGCAACGGCTAGTGTGAAGGGCGATGAATTATATAAACAGCCTGTGCTTACAGCCACACAAGCCTTGCAAGGAAAAATTGCCGGAGTTCAGATCATTAGCAGTGGGCAACCTGGTTCATCTCCACAAATAAGAGTAAGGGGAGTTAGTACTGCTTTAGGTGGCACAGCTGCTTTATATGTTGTGGATGGTGTTTTAACAGATGATATATCAAATATTAATACATCAGATATTGTTGACATGAACATCTTAAAGGATGCCTCCGCTGCAGCTATCTATGGGTCAAGAGGAGCGAATGGGGTTATCATCATCACTACCAAGAAAGGCGTATCAGGCAAGTTAGTAATCAGCTATAATAATAATATCGGAATTAGACAGGCAGCAAATTTGGTAGAGATGGCCAACAGCGCTGAGTACAGTAATTATGTTCAAGCTGCTACCGGTACAATTCCACCTTCGTCATCGTACAATACGGATTGGTATAAAACTATTTTACGAAATGCCTGGCAGCAAAGTCATAACGTATCAATTTCCGGTGGTTCTGATAAATCTACTTTTTTGTTTAATGTCGGTTATTTAAATGATGAGGGCATTGTAGTCGATAATGATTTTAGACGATTGACCATTCGGTTAAATCAGGAATTCAAACTCAATGATATGCTAAAGCTTGGATTTCAATCATCCTACAGTAACAGCGTTAATCAAAATGGATTTAGTAATATCGACATAGACGAGTTTGGAAATATTGGATCTGTTTACAACGATGCATACCGGGCAGCACCCATTATACCAAGTATAGTAAATGGCAAATATGGCAACACTTCTACGTATCAAAATGTAGGAAATCCATTATTAGATATTAAAAATAACAGTATTAAAGTAATAGCTGATCGCCTTCAGGGCTCCACGTTTATTGAATTAAAACCCCTCTCCTGGTTGACATTTAAATCTTCGGTGGGTGCCGATTGGAGGAACTCTCTCAATCGAGGATATTACTACAAGTTCAATGCGGATGAAAGCACTTTCATAATAGCAGGAGGGAATCAATACAATACACGCAGTGCACTGAATGTCAAAAACACTCAGTCTTTGCAGTGGGTTTGGGATAATATAGTTACGGCAAATAAAAAATTTGACCAACATGAAATCACCTTAATGGCGGGCACCACGGCAGAAGAATTTCATCTCACTTCACTTTCTGCTTATCGTAAAGATGTTCCGGCAGATCCAAGTCTTTGGTACATTGGGGTTGGGGATGCAAACAGTTCTCAAAATGATGGAGGGGGAGATGCCTGGGCAAGAAATTCATATTTGGCTCGGCTCAATTATTCTTATCAAGGAAAGTATTTATTGACTGCTACTGTTCGAAGCGATGGCAGTTCCCGTTTGCCAAAACAAAATCGCTGGCAACAATATCCATCTGTGGGGCTTGCGTGGGTTTTGAGCAGAGAATCTTTCATGAAGAATCAAAACATATTTGATTTACTGAAAGTACGGGCCTCTTATGGCGTGGTAGGCAACGACCGAATACCAACGGATGCTTTTACACAAACAGTCTCATTAAATAGACCCTATCCCTTTAATGGAAGTGTTTCACCGGCTACCAACGGTGCACAAATAAATCAAATCAAGGACCCAAATATAAAATGGGAAACGACCGAAGAAGTTGATTTTGCCGTGGAATTTTCTGCGCTGCAATCCAAGTTAACAGGCGAAATAAATTATTATAACAAGACGGTTAAAAATGCATTGATCAATGTGCCCATTCCAAGAACTGTAGGAGATGTTGATGGGGTCATATTAACGAATGCAGCCT
>JANPBK010000157.1:0-1825 GCA_031430395.1 Cyclobacteriaceae bacterium | reverse complement strand
AAAAATGGAGAAACAAGAAATGAAGTGAGAAATAAAGGTGCCAAAAGCGGTATGATTCTTATCAGAGATACTGAAGTAGCGATGTTTCAGGCTGCTAAACAATATGAAACAACCAAGGATGTACTTATCCTTGGTGAACATCGAAGCGGTAAACGTGTAGACGATAAGAAGATAAAGAAGACAAAAGTGTAAGATTTACTTTAATCTGATTGAAATGGCCCCTTTATCGGGGCTATTTTTTTTCTAGGTATTTCTTATCTTTTTGAAGAATTGATTTAATAACTCCGAACTTTCTTCTGTTCGAATGCCTTTCTCAACTTCTGTTTTACCGTGAAGGATTGGACTTTTTGCCAGTGAATAGCCTCGCTGTAAATCGGCTGCACCAAAGACTAGTTTCTGAAGTTTTACCCAATGTAAGGCGCCAGCGCACATAATGCACGGTTCAAGGGTCACGTATAAAGTACATTCTGTCAAATACTTGGATCCCACTTTATAAGAAGCACTTGTAATGGCTAACATTTCTGCATGAGCAGTCGCATCATTCAGTTGCTCAGTTTGGTTGTGAGCTCGAGCGATAATTTTATTTTGACAAACAACGACAGCCCCTACAGGTACTTCACCTAAAATAGATGCTTTACGTGCCTCCTTTAAGGCTTCAAGCATGAAGTAATCGTGCGATATTTTTAGATCAAAGCTCACAGGTCAAATTGGGCGGAATCATGATTCAAATTCTTTGATGCTTATTTAATCTTAATTGTCTTCATCATCGCCCTGACCGTTTCCTGCCATTCCGTACGCTGATCTTTTGGGCAATTAAAAGAAAATACCAACGCTCTATCTTTTTCGATAAAATATTGAATATAGGTGTATCGAAAAATGGCTGAGGTTTCCCCTTGCGTTATTTTGCTGCCATTAACCCGGGATTCAAATTCAAAAAAAATAAATTTCTTTTTGTTAATGGTTTGAACTCCTTGCGAAATAATATCAATCCGATCGTATAGGTTCGTAATTCCGGCTTTAAAGAATTTACTGGCTATTTCAAGATTACCATCGGGCCATTGTGTGGCCGAAGTGTTGACACTAAAGTCAGCTGTTCTCATCTCGTTTGTATAAGCGCCCATTGGAGCACGAATTGAAGGATACCGTTGCACAATGTCCTCTGGTGTCATTGGCGTAAGTCCCACTGGCAAGGAAACAGTAATTTCATCGGACACTTTGGTTTTCACCAATTTGGGATGCGTAAAACAAAGCAGTAAAAAACTCAGTAAAATCAATTTTTTGCCCATAATCTATTTTATAAATGAACCTATGCCTTTAGTAACGGATAACAAGAACCTTTATTAATTTGCGCCTCAAATTTAATCATTTTGACATGTTACGGACTCATACCTGCGGAGAACTGCGGATTATCGATGTAAATAAACAAATTACCCTAACAGGTTGGGTGCAGCGATTGCGCGATAAGGGCAGCCTTTTATGGATTGATCTTCGCGATCGTTACGGCATTACTCAACTTTTTCTCGAAGAAGGAAAATCGGACCCTGCTTTAATCCAATTAGCCCGTACTTTTGGAAGAGAATACGTTTTGAAAGTACAAGGCACAGTAGCTGAGCGACTTTCTAAAAATGATAAGCTTCCGACAGGAGATATTGAAATTAAAGTTGTAGGACTCGAAGTTTTGAATGCTTCTAAAACTCCTCCATTTACTATTGAAGATCAAACTGATGGGGGCGAAGACCTGCGAATGAAGTACCGTTATCTGGATTTACGCAGAACGAGTGTGCGAGAAGGCTTACAAATGCGCCACAAGTTGGCGCAGCAGACA